>NZ_JBHTRF010000052.1:0-61409 GCF_042796115.1 Kitasatospora sp. NPDC056446
CAACCGCTCGCCCGCAGGCGCCTTGACCTGCCCCACCCTCGCCACACCACAACCAACGAGACAGACAGGACAAAGTCACCGGCATTGGGCCTAGGGCGTCTGCGGTCCATCCGGGCTCCGGTCGCGGATACTGGAGCGGTTATGGAATACGTGATCCTTGCCGTAGTCATCGCCGTGGTCGCCGTCGGCGCGATCGCGGGCCTCGTCGTTTCCGGCAGACGACGCCAGCAGCTACCCCCGAAGTCGCAGGCGCCGGTCATCACGGCGCCGCCGACCACCCCGCAGGAACCGCAGGTCGGCGAGGAGGCCGCGCCGCCGACCGAGGAGCCCCGCCGCACCGTCGAGGAGGTGCAACTCCCGGCCGGGCCCGAGGCCCCCGAAGCCGTCGAGGCCCCCGAGGCCGTCGAACCGGCGCCGGCCGAGGCCGAGGCGGCGCCCGCCGTCGAGGTCCCCGAGCCCACCGCCGGCCGGCTGGTCCGGCTGCGCTCCCGGCTGTCCCGCTCGCAGAACTCGCTCGGCAAGGGCCTGCTCTCGCTGCTCTCCCGGGAGCACCTGGACGAGGACACCTGGGAGGAGATCGAGGAGACCCTGCTCGTCGCCGACGTCGGCGTCGCCCCCACCCAGGAGCTGGTCGAGCGGCTGCGCACCCGGGTGAAGGTGCTCGGCACCCGTACGCCCGACGAGCTGCGCGCGCTGCTGCGCGAGGAGCTGGTCGAGCTGATCGGCAAGGACACCGACCGGACCGTCCGCTCCACCAAGCACGAGGAGGGCCCGGCGGTGGTCCTGGTCGTCGGCGTCAACGGCGTCGGCAAGACCACCACCACCGGCAAGCTGGCCCGCGTCCTGGTCGCCGACGGCCGTACGGTGGTGCTCGGCGCCGCCGACACCTTCCGTGCCGCCGCCGCGGACCAGCTCCAGACCTGGGGCGAGCGGGTCGGTGCGCGCACCGTGCGCGGCCCGGAGGGCGGGGACCCGGCCTCGATCGCCTTCGACGCGGTCAAGGAGGGCATCGCCGAGGGCGTGGACACCGTGCTGGTCGACACCGCCGGCCGTCTGCACACCAAGACCGGCCTGATGGACGAGCTGGGCAAGGTCAAGCGGGTCGTCGAGAAGCACGGCCCGGTGGACGAGGTGCTGCTGGTGCTGGACGCCACCACCGGCCAGAACGGCCTGGTGCAGGCCCGGGTGTTCGCCGAGGTGGTCGACATCACCGGCATCGTGCTGACCAAGCTGGACGGCACCGCCAAGGGCGGCATCGTGGTCGCGGTCCAGCGCGAGCTGGGCGTTCCGGTCAAGCTGATCGGCCTGGGCGAGGGCGCCGACGACCTGGCGCCGTTCGAGCCGGGTGCGTTCGTGGACGCGCTGATCGGGGACTGAGCCTCCCCGTCGGGTGAAGGGTCCGCTCCGCTCGGGGCGGGCCCTTTCGCGTGCCCGCCGCCGGGCGGGCCCGCGGTCGGCGGGAATTGTCAGACGTCCTAGGGCCCGTCTTCAAGCCCCCGTCGTCCGCCCGGAGGGCGGGCGGGGCGGCGTTGGGGTGCGTGCATCGCAAGGCGGAGGAGGGAGTCCATGCGGTGGGGGCACCTCCCGGCCGAAGGCTGGGGGCCATCGGCGACCGACGACAACGCGGCGAGGTGCGTGCCCCGGCGTCGCCCCGCAGGTGGGGGTTTGAAGACGGGCCCTAGGAGGCCAGCCAGGCCGGTTCGGCGGTGCGCTCGCGGCTGCGGTGGCAGGCGTAGGCGAGGGTGCCGAGCAGCAGCCGGGCCTCGGGCGGGCAGCCCGCGTTGTCGCGGGTGGGGCGGCGGAGCCAGCGGACCGGGCCGAGGGCGCCGAGGACGGTGGGCGGCGCGGCGACGTAGCTGCCCTCGCCGTGGCAGGTGAGGTCGAGCGCGGCGTCGTCCCAGCCCATCCGGTACAGCAGGTCGGGCAGCCGGCGGGCGGTGCCGGGGGCGACCAGGAACTGGAGCCGGCCGGTCGGGGCGGCGAGCACCGGGCCGACCTGGGTGCCCATCCGCTCCAGTCGGACCAGCGCCTGGAGTCCGGCCTGCTCGGGGACGTCCAGGACGTCGAAGGCGCGGCCGGTGGGGAACAGTACCGAGCCCTCGGCGCGGGCGGCGCGGGCCCGACCGTCGCCGCCCGGCACCGGGTGCAGCCCGGGCGCGGCGCAGCGGGCGGCGCCGCAGGGACAGCGGGTCGGGGCGGTGGCGGAGCCGGCCGGGCCGCCGGTGGCGACCGTCCAGCCCCAGCGGCCGGTGTACTCCGCGGCGGCCTGGGACGCGGTGGCCTTGGTGCGGCGGCGCGCGCCCAGCGGTGCCAGCCGCAGGTGCCCCAGCCGTAGTTCGCCGAACAGGTTGTCCATGCCTCCCCCAACAGGTTCTGGTTGCCGATGGTTACGGGACGGTGACTGTGTGTCGATTGTCGGGCGTGTGGTGCGTAGTGCGGTGGCGGCGCGCAGCGCGTGGCGTGCGCCTGTTCCGATGGTGCGCCTCGGGCGCCGCCTTGTGGGGGCGGCGCCGATGCCGGATCGTCGGGTGCGTGAGACGGATGCCGCCCCGAGTGGGCGGTGAACTCGCCTGTGGCTGCGGTGGATTGCGGGTCCCGCCGGGTCCTCCGGGATGAGCCCGGGGACTTGGCGGCCCGCATATGCCGGGCCGTCGGGACCCCCTAAGTGAAGCGTGTGGCCCCTGCCTTCGGTTCACTCCTGGGGGTGGCGAAAGGTGGCGTTTCGCCAGGGCCGCTCCCGCGGGCGCCTCGCGGGGCATTACGTTCAGCACGCGGACCTCGTCATGACCACGCTCCGGGCCGCCGGAGAGCGGGAGTTGGGAATCTGACGGATCGTCCGCGACGATGGCACACCAGTGCGAGGGCGCGGTACGGCACCACCTCAGGCACGGCACGTCTGGCAAGAGCCCGCAACCGTCGGGCGGTCACGATCGGGGGCCCCGCGAGGGGCCGGGCGGGATGGGACGTTCCCATGGCAGAGAAGCAACCCAATGAGAAGCTGACCACGTGGTTCGCCCGCAGTGGCTGGTCCAAGGGCGAGTTGGCCCGCCAGGTCAACCGCCGGGCCCGCCAGATCGGCGCCCACCACGTGTCCACCGACACCTCCAGGGTGCGCCGCTGGCTCGACGGCGAGCAGCCCCGCGAGCCGATCCCCAAGATCATGTCGGAGCTGTTCTCCGAGCGCTTCGGCTCGGTGGTCTCGATCGAGGACCTCGGACTGCGCGCCGCGATCCCGGTCTCCACCGTGGGCGGCGGCGTCGACCTGCCGTGGAGCGGTCCGCAGACCGTCCAGCTGATCAGCGACTACTCCCGCAGCGACCTGATGCTCAACCGCCGGGGCTTCCTCGGCACCTCGCTGGCGCTGACCGCCGGCGCCGCCCTGATCGAGCCGATGCAGCGCTGGCTCACCCCCGGCCCGGGCGGCATCCCCACCCCGATCCTCACCGCGGCCAACGGCGGCGAGGCCTTCACCGGGCGGCTCTCCGAGCCCGAGCTCGAACTGCTGGAGCAGACCACGGTCATGTTCCGCCAGTGGGACGCCCAGAACGGCGGCGGGCTGCGCCGCAAGGCGGTGGTCGGCCAGCTGCACGAGGTCACCGACCTGCTCCAGGAGACGTACAGCGAGGACACCACCCGGCGGCTGTTCCGGCTCACCGCCGAACTCGCCCACCTGGCCGGATGGATGTCCTACGACGTCGGGATGCACCCGAGCGCGCAGAAGTACTACGTGCTGGCGCTGCACGCGGCCAAGGAGGCCGGCGACCGCCCCTTCGGCGCGCTGATCCTCACCGACATGAGCCGCCAGATGATCCACCTCAACCGGGGCGAGGACGCCCTGGAGCTGATCCACCTGGCGCAGTACGGCAGCCGCGACACCGCCACCCCGCGCCAGCAGTCCCTGCTGTTCGCCATGGAGGCGCGCGCCTACGCCACCATCGGGGAGATCAACCGCTGCGCCCGCGCGATCCGGCTCGCCGAGGACACCTTCACCGACATCCGCGAGGGCGACAACGAGCCGGACTGGCTGAAGTTCTTCTCGCCGGCCGAGCTGAACGCCGAGAACGCGCACTCCTTCCGCGACCTGGCGTACCACTCCGACAACGCCCAGCTGTACGCCTCGCTGTCCGCGCCGGTGATGGAGCGCGCGGTCGACCTGTTCCGTCAGGACGGCGACCACGTCCGCTCGTACGCCTTCAACCTGATCGGCATGGCCAGCGTGCACCTGCTGCAGCGGGAGGCCGAGCAGGCGGCGCTGATGGCCGAGCAGGCCGTGGACATCGCGACCAAGGTGCGCTCGGAGCGGCTGAACTCCCGGGTCCGCAAGACCACGGAGGCCGCGGCGGCCCGGTTCAAGGGCGTGGACGCGGTGAGCCGGCTCAAGGAGCGGGTCGTCCAGGACATCCCGGAGTACGTCTCGGTGGTCTGAGCAACCGTTTCCGCTCCCTGACCGCCGTTCCCCTCCCGAGACTCCACCGACCGTGGCGGCCGCCGCCGTCACGGTCGGTGGCATTCCCGCGTCCGTCGGGCCGCGCCGTCGTGCCGGGCCCGGCCGGGAGCGCCCGAGGGTGCCTGGGAGTGTCCGGGAGCGCCCGGTGCGGCCGCACGGTAGGCCGTCCGGGTGAGGGCCGGGCTGCGGTTCACGTAGCCGTAACCCGCGCGTCGCACGCGTCACGGCCGCGAAACAACCGGCCGCACTGGCCGAAACCAGCCTTCGGCACGCTCCTCCTCATCGCCGACACCCCGGGTGGCACGGGACAGGTACCCGGGTGCGGATCGGCTTGGACGCAGAGGAGACGCCGATGCCGGACGGCTTCAGCGCGGGCGACACCGCCTTCGTGCTCATCAGTGCGGCCCTGGTCATGCTGATGACCCCGGGCCTGGCCTTCTTCTACGGGGGCATGGTCAGGGCCAAGAGCACACTGAACATGCTGGCGATGAGTTTCCTCTCGCTCGGCATCGTCACCGTGCTCTGGGTCCTCTACGGGTACTCGCTCAGCTTCGGGCCCGACTCCTTCGCCGGACTGATCGGCAACCTGGACTTCCTCGGGATGCGCGGCATCGGCCTGAACGAGCTGACCGGGAGCATCCCGGTCACCGCCTTCGCGGTCTTCCAGCTGATGTTCGCGATCATCACCCCGGCGCTGATCAGCGGAGCCGTCGCGGACCGGGCCAAGTTCGCCGCCTGGGGCCTGTTCATCGCGCTCTGGGTGACGATCGTCTACTTCCCGGTCGCGCACTGGGTGTTCTTCTTCGACGGCGGCCACGGCGGCTGGCTGGGCGACCGCAACGGCGTCATCGACTTCGCCGGCGGGACCGCCGTGCACATCAACGCCGGCGTCGCGGGCCTCGCGCTCTGCCTGGTGCTGGGCAAGCGGGTGGGCTTCAAGAAGGACCCGATGCGCCCGCACAGCCTGCCGCTGGTGATGCTCGGCTCCGGGCTGCTCTGGTTCGGCTGGTTCGGCTTCAACGCGGGCTCGGCACTGGCCGCCAACGGCGTCGCCGCGATGGCGATGGTCAACACCCAGGTCGCCACCGGCGCGGCGCTGGTCGGCTGGCTGGTCTACGAGAAGCTGCGGCACGGCGCCTTCACCACGCTGGGCGCCGCCTCCGGCGCGGTGGCCGGACTGGTCGCGATCACCCCGGCCTGCGGCTCGGTCAGCCCGCTCGGCGCGGTGGCGATCGGCCTGGTCGCGGGCGCGGTGTGCGCCGCCGCCGTCTCGCTCAAGTACCGCTGGGGCTTCGACGACTCGCTCGACGTGGTGGGCGTGCACGCGGTCGGCGGGGCGATCGGGTCGCTGCTGGTCGGCCTGTTCGCCACCGGAGGGGTCGGCCAGGCCGCCAAGGGCCTGTTCTACGGCGGCGGCCTGGGGCAGCTCGGCAAGCAGGCGATGGGTGTGGCCGTGGTCGCGGCGTACTCCTTCGTGCTGTCCTGGCTGCTGGCCAAGGCGGTCGACAGACTGGTCGGCTTCCGGGTCGCCGAGGAGGTCGAGGTGGCCGGTATCGACCAGGCCGAACACGCCGAGTCCGCCTACGATTTCAGCGCTGTCGGGGCGGGCCTGGCCCGGGCCCTGCCGGGCCTGGTCGGGGCTGCCGCGGCGGCCGGTTCGTCGACCGGTCCGTCGACCGCGAAGCCCGCGGCGACGTCCGTCGACAAGCCCGCCGAGAAGCCCACCGAGAACGCCGCCGCGAAGGCTGCCGAGAAGACCGAGGTCGACGCCTGATGAAGCTCATCACCGCCGTGATCAAGCCGTACCGCCTGGACGAGGTGAAGGCCGCCCTGCAGGCCTTCGGGGTCCACGGCCTGACCGTCACCGAGGCCAGCGGCTACGGCCGCCAGCGCGGCCACACCGAGGTGTACCGGGGCGCCGAGTACACCGTGGACCTGGTGCCGAAGGTCAGAATCGAGGTCCTGGTCGAGGACGAGGACGCCGACGACCTGATCGAGGTCCTGGTGAAGGCGGCCCGGACCGGGAAGATCGGCGACGGCAAGGTCTGGAGCGTCCCGGTGGACACCGCCGTACGGGTCCGCACCGGTGAGCGCGGCCCGGACGCCCTGTAGCGGCGCCCCGCGGCCCGGTGGCCCGGTAGCCCCCACCCGCCCGGCGGGCCCGTGATCCCTCGGGGATCGCGGGTCCGCCGACGGCGTACCCCGCACGGCCGAACCGCGCCGCCCCTCCGGCGCACCGGCGCACCGGCGCGCCCTCTCCGACACGCCGCAGGACGGCACCACCCGCAGGACGGCACCACCCGCAGGACCGCTCACCCGCAGGACCGCTCACCCGCACGACGGACGGGACCCCGCGCATGACCACCGAGACCAGGCCCTCCGAGTCCTCCGACCCCGCCGGCCACGCCGCCGCCCGGGCCGCGCTGCTCGCCGCCCCCGGCCCGCTCGGCCGCCCCCGCCGCGAGGCGCTCGCCCGGCTCACCGACGACTGGCTGGCCGGCCTGCTGGCGGAGGCCGGCGCCCCGCCCGGCGTCGCCCTGGTCGCCGTCGGCGGGTACGGGCGCGGCGAGCTGTCCCCGCGCAGCGACCTGGACGTCCTGCTGCTGCACGACGGTCCGGTCTCCCGTGAGCTGCCCGAGCGGATCTGGTACCCGGTCTGGGACGCGGGCGCCAAGCTCGACCACTCGGTGCGCACCGTCGCCGAGGCCCGGGCAGTCGCCGCTGCCGACCTCAAGGCGCAGCTCGGACTGCTCGACGCCCGCCACCTCGCCGGGGACCCGGCGCTCACCGCCGCGCTGCGCTCCGCGGTGTTCACCGACTGGCGCGCGAGCGCCCCCGCGCGCCTGCCCGAGCTGCGCGAGCTGGGCCGCGAGCGGGCCGAACGGCACGGTGAGCTGTCCTTCCTGCTGGAGCCCGACCTCAAGGAGGCCCGCGGCGGCCTGCGCGACGTCGTGGCGCTGGACGCGATCGCCGCGACCTGGCTGGCCGACGCGCCCCGGGACGGGCTGGACGCCGCCGCGCTGCGCCTCGCCGACGTCCGCGACGCGCTGCACCTGGCCACCGGACGGGCCACCGAGCGGCTCAGCCTCCAGGACCAGGACCAGGTCGCCGAGCGGCTCGGCGTGCTGGACGCCGACACCCTGCTGCGCCAGGTCTACGAGGCCGCCCGCACCATCGCCTACGCGAGCGACGTCACCTGGCGGGCGGTGGACCGGGTGCTCGCCGCCCGTTCCGGCCGGGCCCGCCGGACGGTCCGGCGGGCCTTCCCCTTCACCGCCCCCTTCACCGCGCCGTTCACCGGCGCCGGGCGCGGCTCGGGCGCGGTGGCCCGGGGCGCGGTCGAGCGCCGCCCGCTCGCCGAGGGCGTGGTCGAGCAGGACGGCGAGGCGGTGCTCGCCCAGGGCGCCCGTCCGGCCGCCGACCCGGTGCTGCCGCTGCGGGCCGCGGCCGCCGCCGCGCAGAACGGGCTGACCGTCTCGTACGCGACGGTGCGCCGGCTGGCCGCCGAGTGCCGTGCGCTGCCGGTGCCCTGGCCGGACGAGGCGCGCGAGCAGCTGGTCACCCTGCTGGGCGCGGGGGAGGCGGCCGTCCCGGTGTGGGAGGCGCTGGAGGCGGAGGGGCTGGTCACCCGGCTGCTGCCGGACTGGGAGCGGGTGCGCTGCCGCCCGCAGCGCAACGCCGTGCACCGCTGGACGGTGGACCGGCACCTGGTGGAGACGGCGGTGCGGGCCGCCGCGATGACCCGCCGGGTGGCCCGGCCGGACCTGCTGCTGGTCGCCGCCCTGCTGCACGACATCGGCAAGGGCTGGCCGGGGGACCACAGCGAGGCCGGTGAGGTGATCGTCCGCGACCTCGCCACCCGGATGGGCTTCGGCCCCGAGGACACCGGGACCCTGGCGGTGCTGGTCCGCCACCACCTGACCCTGGTCGACACCGCGACCCGGCGCGACCCGGACGACCCGGCCACCGTCGAGGCGGTCACCAAGGTGGTCACCACCCTGCCGGAGCTGGAACTGCTGCACGCGCTCACCGAGGCGGACGCGCTGGCCACCGGCCCGGCCGCGTGGAGCGCCTGGCGGGCCTCGCTGGTGGACGGCCTGGTGGCCCGGGCGGCCGGCCGGCTGGCCGGGGCGGGCACGGCACCGGCGGAAGCGGCGCCCACCGCCGAGCAGGAGCGGCTCGCGGTCGAGGCCGCCCGCACCGGCGAGCCGGCCTTGTCGCTGCGGGCCCAGGCCGAGGGGACGGGCAACGAGCCGATGGGCGTCGAGCTGACCCTGGCCGTCCCGGACCGGCCGGGGCTGCTCGGCACCGCCGCCGGGGTGCTCGCACTGCACCGGCTGGCCGTCCGCTCGGCCGGGCTGCGCGAGCTGGACCCGATCGGCGCGGGGCCGGTGCTGCTGCTGTCCTGGCGGGTGGCCGCCGAGTTCGGCGAGCTGCCGGAGACGGCCCGGCTGCGGGCCGACCTGCGCCGGGCGCTGGACGGTTCGCTGGACGTCACGCGCCGCCTCGCCGAACGGGACGCCGCCGCCCCGCGCCGCCGGGGCATCCCCACCCCGCCGCCGCTGGTCGCGGTGGCGCCCTCGGTGGCCTCGGCGACCGCGACCGTGCTGGAGGTCCGCGCGCACGACGCCCCCGGGCTGCTGCACCGGATCGCCCGGGCGCTGGACGGCGCCGGCGTACGGGTGCGCACCGCGCACGTCTCCACCCTGGGCGCGGAGGCCGTCGACTCCTTCTACCTGACCGACCCGGCGGGCCGTCCGCTGGCCGCCGGTCGGGCCGGCGAGGTGGCGGCCGCCGTCCGGGCCGCGCTGGGCTGAAGCGCCCGGGGCCAGGGCCGACGCACCCCGGGGCCAGGGCCGATGCGGGCGGGGAGCCCGGGCGGGCGGACCCGGCGAACCGGGGCCGGGGAGCTCCGGCGGCAGGGGTGGAGACCGTACCCGGGGCGGCCGGATACCCTGGGGGACGACGACCGTACCGATACCGATGCCGCAGAGGACCCGCGACGACGTGTTCGACACCCTTTCCGATCGCCTCGCAGCGACGTTCAAGAACCTCCGTGGCAAGGGCCGCCTCAGCGAGGCGGACATCGACGCCACCGCCCGCGAGATCCGCATCGCGCTGCTGGAGGCGGACGTCGCGCTGCCGGTCGTGCGGGCCTTCATCAAGCAGGTCAAGGATCGGGCGCTCGGTGCCGAGGTCTCCGGCGCGCTGAACCCGGCGCAGCAGATCATCAAGATCGTCAACGAGGAGCTCATCGCGATCCTCGGCGGCGAGACCCGCCGGGTGCGCTTCGCCAAGAGCGGCCCGACGGTCATCATGCTCGCCGGTCTCCAGGGTGCCGGTAAGACCACCCTGGCGGGCAAGCTCGGCCACTGGCTGAAGCAGCAGAAGCACACCCCGCTGCTGGTCGCCTGCGACCTCCAGCGCCCCAACGCGGTCAACCAGCTCCAGGTGGTCGCCGAGCGCGCCGGCGTGGCCTTCTACGGCCCGCAGCCGGGCAACGGCGTGGGCGACCCGGTCCAGGTGGCCAAGGACTCGATCGAGTACGCCAAGCAGAAGCAGTACGACGTCGTCGTCGTCGACACCGCCGGCCGTCTGGGCATCGACGCCGAGCTGATGCGGCAGGCCGCCGACATCCGTGCCGCGGTGGACCCGGACGAGGTCCTGTTCGTCGTCGACGCGATGATCGGCCAGGACGCGGTCACCACCGCGCAGGCCTTCCTCGACGGCGTGGACTTCACCGGTGTGGTGCTCTCCAAGCTCGACGGCGACGCCCGCGGCGGTGCCGCCCTGTCGGTCGCGCACGTCACCGGCCGGCAGATCATGTTCGCCTCCAACGGCGAGAAGGTCGACGACTTCGACGCCTTCCACCCCGACCGGATGGCCTCGCGCATCCTCGGCATGGGCGACGTCCTCTCGCTGATCGAGAAGGCCGAGCAGACCTTCTCGCAGGCCGAGGCCGAGAAGATCGCCGCCAAGCTGCGCGGCGGCCCGAAGGCCTTCACGCTGGACGACTTCCTGTCGCAGCTGGAGCAGGTCCAGAAGATGGGCTCGATCTCCAAGCTGCTCGGGATGCTGCCCGGCATGGGCCAGATCCGCGACCAGATCAACAACATCGACGACAAGGACGTCAACCGGGTCGGGGCGATCATCAAGTCGATGACCCCGGTCGAGCGTGCCGAGCCCGAGCTGATCAACGGCTCGCGCCGGGCCCGCATCGCCAAGGGCTCGGGCGTCCAGGTCGGCGAGGTGAAGAACCTGGTCGAGCGGTTCTTCGAAGCCCGCAAGATGATGTCCGCGATGGCCTCCGGCAAGGGCATGCCCGGCATGCCGGGGATCCCGGGCATGGGCGGCGGCGCGAAGAAGTCCGGCAAGAAGGCCCCGCAGGCCAAGGGCAAGCGCAAGAGCGGCAACCCGCTGAAGCGGGCGCAGGAGGAGGCCGCGGCCGCCGAGCGCCGCGCGCTCGGCCCGGGCGCCGGCCAGGCCCCGGCGGACGGCGGCGCGTTCGGGCTCGGCGCGGGCAAGGGCCCGGCCGACTTCGAGCTGCCCAAGGAGTTCAAGGACCTGCTGTAGCGGTCCGACCGACCTCCGGCCGACCTCTGGCCAGCCCTGATCGGCCCTGATCGGCCCGTCGTCCGGTGTTTCCGGGTGGCGGGCCGATCGCGTGTCCGATGATGGGGGCATGCGAGTGATGATCAGGGCCCCGAGGGCCGAGGACGCCGTCGCGTACGCCGAGGCGGTCCGACGGTCCGCCGAACACATCGGGCGGTGGAACCCGGTCGAGCCGGACGGGCTGCCCGAACTGCTGGAGCGCCAGGGCGCCGGCCTGCGCACCTTCCTGATCGTCGACGGGGAGACCGGCGGGCTGGTCGGCAAGGTGAACGTCGCCAACATCGTCATGGGCCGGTTCTGCAACGCGACGCTCGGCTACGACTCCTACCTGCCGTTCGCCGCCACCGGGCGGATGACCGAGGGCATGCGGCTGGTCCTGGACCGCTGCTTCGCCGCGCAGTCGGCCGGCGGGCTGGCGCTGCACCGGCTGGAGATCAACGTGCAGCCGGACAACGAGCGCTCGGTCGCGATGGCCAAGCGGCTGGGCTTCCGGCACGAGGGCTTCTCACCGCGGATGCTCTTCCTCCAGGGCGACTGGCGCGACCACGAGCGGTTCGCGCTGACCGCCGAGGAGTGGCCGGGCGCTTCGGCATAAGCGCTGGTCGGAGGGGGTCGGCGCGGCCGTACGGGCGCCCGGACACGGCGTTGCGGTTGGCCCGCCCGAGCAGCTGTCCGTATCGTCCGATGGGTGACCGAACCCGTGCCGCCGCGTCAGACCCCCGACCAGCCCTGGCGTTCCGAGGGCGCGCCGCCCCCGCCACCGCCCCGCCGGCGGATGCCCGGCGGCTGGACGGGCCTCGTCCTCACCGCCCTGGTGGTGTTCCTGATCTCCGACGTGCTGCTGTCCTTCTTCGGCAACGAGGGCGCCACCACGATCTCGTACACCGAGTTCAACAACCAGCTGAACAAGGGCAACATCACCAAGATCTACGCCAAGGGCGACGCGATCGAGGGCACCCTCAAGAGCGCCCAGCCCAAACCGGACGGCGGCAAGGGCGACTACACGGAGTTCGACACCCAGCGGCCCTCCTTCGCGGGCGACAACCTCTGGGGCACGCTGCAGCAGCAGGGCGTCGAGGTCACCGCGACCTCGCCGGTCCAGCAGCGCAGCTTCCTGACCAACCTGCTCCTCTCGCTCGCCCCGATGCTGCTGCTGGTCTTCATCTGGGTGCTGCTCGCCCGCCGGATGGCCGGCGGCCTCGGCGGAGGACCGCTCGGGCGCAAGACCCCGCCCAAGCCGGTCACCGCCGACCAGGGCAAGCGCACCACCTTCGCCGACGTGGCCGGCATCGACGAGGTCGAGGCCGAGCTCACCGAGGTGGTCGACTACCTGAAGAACCCCGACCGGTACCGCAGGCTCGGCGCCAAGATGCCGCGCGGCGTGCTGCTGAGCGGCCCGCCCGGAACCGGCAAGACCCTGCTGGCCCGGGCCGTGGCCGGCGAGGCGGACGTGCCGTTCTTCTCCGCCTCCGCCTCCGAGTTCATCGAGATGATCGTCGGCGTCGGCGCCAGCCGGGTCCGCGAACTCTTCGCCGAGGCCCGCAAGGTCGCCCCGGCGATCATCTTCATCGACGAGATCGACACCATCGGACGCCAGCGCGGCGCGGGTGGCGGCATGGGCGGACACGACGAGCGCGAGCAGACGCTCAACCAGATCCTCACCGAGATGGACGGCTTCAGCGGCTCCGAGGGCGTCATCGTGATCGCCGCGACCAACCGGGCGGACGTGCTCGACCCGGCGCTGCTGCGCCCCGGCCGCTTCGACCGGCGGATCACCGTCAGCCCGCCCGACCGGGACGGGCGCGCGGCGATCCTGCGCATCCACACCCGCAGCGTCCCGCTGGCCGGCGACACCGACCTCCGGCAGCTGGCCAAGGTCACCCCCGGGATGACCGGCGCCGAGCTCGCCAACCTGGTCAACGAGGCCGCGCTGCTGGCCGTCAAGCGCGACCAGGACGCGGTCAACGAGCGGGACCTCTCGGACGCCCTGGAGAAGGTCCAACTGGGTGCCGTCCGGCCGCTGGTGATGCCGCAGGAGGAGCGCGAGCGGACCGCCTACCACGAGAGCGGGCACGCGCTGCTGGGCATGCTCCAGCCCGGCGCCGACCCCGTCCGCAAGATCACCATCGTGCCGCGCGGCCGGGCGCTCGGCGTCACCCTCTCCACCCCGGAGAACGACCGCTACTCGTACACCGAGCCCTACCTGCGCGGCCGGATCATCGGCGCGCTCGGCGGCATGGCGGCCGAGCAGGTGGTCTACGGGGTGATCACCACCGGCGCGGAGAGCGACCTGGAGCAGGTCACCAACATCGCCCGCGGGATGGCCGGGCGCTGGGGGATGAGCGAGCGGGTCGGCCGGCTCACCGCGGTGCCCTCCGACCCGCAGGGCGCGTACGGGCTCTCCGCCGCGCCCACCACGCTGGACGCGGTGGACGAGGAGGCCCGGCGGATCGTCGCCGAGTGCTACGACGACGCGGTGCGGCTGCTGACCGAGCAGCGGCACCGGCTGGACGCGCTGGCGGCGGCGCTGCTGGAGGCGGAGACGCTGGACGAGGCGGCGGCGTACCGGGCGGCGGGGGTGCCGCGGACGACGGGCACCGACGGGGACGACGGGTCTGCTGGGGCCTCTGGGGCCTCTGCGGCTGCTGGCGACGACCGGAACGACGGGGATGACGGGGACGACCGGAACGACGGGGACGACGGGGAGGGCGGGAAGTCGCTCGACCGGGCGTGAGTCCGGTGGCCGGGGGCGCACGCCATGGTGGCGGGCGCCCCCGGTTCGCGTTCCCGGGTCTCGTGCCCGGGTCTCGTTCCCGGCTCTCGCGGGCTTCCGGGGCCCGGCGCCGGCTAGCGCGACCGTTCGGCGACCAGGTAGCGGAACACGTTCTCCATCCGGACCGAGCCGTCGGCCCGCAGGTACGGCTGCAGCGCCTCCTCCAGCTCCTTGGCCACCAGCGAGGCCCCGGAGAACTCCTCGGCCGCCTCGAACAGACCGGTGGAGAGCAGGCCGCGCACCGCGCTGTCCAGGTCCGCGTAGGCGAACGGGCAGCCCACCCGGCCGCTGCCCGCCGGGCGCAGGCCGGCCCCGGCGAGCAGGTCCTCCAGCGCGCCGGGCGCGCTCAGCTCGAACGGGTCGCGCGCGGTGGTCCGGCCCGCCATCCGCCGTGCCACGTCCAGGACCGGGGCGCTCTCGCAGCGCTCCGGCGGGCCCCAGGCGGCGAGCACCACGTGCCCGCCCGGGAGGGTCATCCGGGCGGCCTCGGCCACCACCGCGCCGGGCTCGGCCGCGCCCGGCAGCTGCTCGAAGACCGTCACCAGCGAATGGGCCGTGCGGGGGACGGCGGCGGTCGGCCGGGACCCGGCGCACACCCGCAGCCGCCGCCCGTGGGCCAGCTCGCGCAGTTCGTCCCGGGGCTCCTGCCCGGCGACCTGGGCGCCCCGCCCGGCGGCGAGCAGCAGGGCCAGTCCGGAGCGGCAGCCCAGGCCGAGCACGCTGCTCGCCGGGCCGACCTCCAGCCGGTCGTGCACCGCCTCGTAGAGCGGCACCAGCATGCGTTCCTGGATCTCCGCCCAGTCGCGCGCCCGCGCGGGCCCGGTCGCCCCGGGCTGCGGGTGGTGCGGGCGTGCGCCCGCTGGTCGTACGGTCGTGCCGGTCGTCCGAGCTGAAGCCATCGCGGCCTCCCATCCGGTCCTTCGGTGTGCTGCTACGGCTCCCCCAAAGTCCCGCCCCACTCCAGCGAACAGCGGGTCGGGCCCGGCGTCCAGAGGGGTGCAGGGTGGTGCGCGCGTGTCGCGGTGGTGCGCCCCCCTCCGTCCGGGGCCCGGTCCGCCACCGTCCGGGGGTGTGATACCGATTCGAAGTCAGGGGGTCGCTCCCCGTACCATTCGCCCCATGGCTAAGGCACCCGTTCTCACCCCTCAGGCGGAAGACTTCCCGCGCTGGTACCAGGACCTCATCAACAAGGCCGAGCTGGCCGACAACGGTCCGGTGCGCGGCACCATGGTCATCCGACCGTACGGCTACGGCCTGTGGGAGCGGATGCAGCAGGAGATGGACGCGCGGATCAAGAAGGCCGGCGCGCAGAACGCCTACTTCCCGATGTTCATCCCGCAGTCCTACCTGACCAAGGAAGCGGAGCACGTCGAGGGCTTCGCCCCCGAGCTCGCGGTGGTCACCCACGGCGGCGGCAAGCAGCTGGAGGAGCCGGTCGTCGTCCGGCCGACCTCCGAGACCATCATCAACGAGTACTTCTCGAAGTGGGTGCAGAGCCATCGGGACCTGCCCCTGCTGATCAACCAGTGGGCCAACGTGGTCCGTTGGGAGCTGCGCCCGCGCGTCTTCCTGCGCACCACCGAGTTCCTCTGGCAGGAGGGCCACACCGCCCACGCCACGTACGAGGACGCCCGCGCGTACGCGTCGATGATCCACACCGACGTCTACGGCGACTTCATGACCAACGTGCTCGGCATCGACGTCGTGCTGGGCCGCAAGACCGCCAAGGAGCGCTTCGCCGGCGCCATCAACACCCTCACCCTCGAAGGCATGATGGGTGACGGCAAGGCGCTGCAGCTGGGCACCAGCCACGAGCTGGGCCAGAACTTCGCCAAGGCGTTCAACACCACCTACCAGCTGCAGGGTGCCGAGCGCGAGTACGTCTGGCAGACCTCCTGGGGCGTCTCGACCCGCATGGTCGGCGGCCTGATCATGTCCCACGGCGACGACAACGGCCTGCGGGTCCCCCCGCGCCTGGCCGCCGTCCAGGCCGTCGTGCTCGCGATCAAGGGCGACGACGCGGTCATCGCCAAGGTCCGCGAGATCGGCGCCCAGCTGGAGGCCGTCGGCATCCGGGTCGTGGTCGACGACCGCACCGACACCCCGTTCGGCCGCCGTGCCGTCGACTGGGAGCTCAAGGGCGTCCCGCTGCGCATCGAGGTCGGCCCGCGCGACCTGGCCTCCACCGAATTCCCGGGGGGCACCGCGATGCTGGCCCGCCGCATCCCGGGCGGCAAGGAGCCGGTCTCCATCGACTCCCTGGCCGCGCTGCTCCCGGGCGTCCTGGAGGAGGACCAGGCGCTGCTGCTGCGCCAGTCCCGCGAGCGCCGCGAGTCCCGCACGGTCGACGTCAAGACCCTCGACGAGGCCGTCGAGGCCGCCGCCACCGGCTGGGGCCGGATCTCCTGGGCCGAGCTCGGCCCGGAGGGCGAGGCCAAGCTGGCCGAGCAGGGCGTCACGGTGCGCTGCATCGTCGCGGCCGACGGTTCGGTGCCGCAGGCGGACGACCAGGACGGCAATATCGCGATCGTCTCCCGCGCGTACTGACGTCGGTCCGACACCGGTTCGACCGTTCCTTCCCGGTCCGTTCCGTACGGTCCGCCGCCGGATGTCTGTTACCTGCCGGTAATGGCTGTCGGCGGCGACATTTGCCCGGAATGCGGGTGGGTAAGAATCCGGTAACTCTTCCGGAGGGCTCCCGACGGCCGACATCCCTACTGGCCGGTCAACTCCCGGCATTAACGGAATAGCGGTACGGTGTACGGCCCGTGGCCCTGTCAATCAGGCGGGACCACGGGCCGTACGTCTTGGGGGCGACAGCCCGCCCCCGGACGGAATTCACCAGGCCCGCGGACTCTGCGACGGGCCGAAACCGGCAGGGGGTTGGTCTTGCATCAGATCCGGAGCGTGCAATTCGCGCGCTGCCTTGCATTCCTGGGAGTTCCCTGTGAATTCCCGGAGAACGGGAACATGCGGAACATCGGCTCGCACTCCGTCGTTGGTCTAGCGTGAGCACGACACAGCCCCTCGTTCTCGCGGCCGAACTGGCCGCCGCCTGGAGCGACATCCAGGCCTTCCACCAGGACCTCCCCGACCTGGCCTCGCCCGAGGCCCTGATCGGCGAATCCTCCTCGGCCTGCGGGACGCGGCTCGGTTTCGAGCGCCTCCTTCACGAGGCCGCCCACGGTCTGGCCGCGGCCCGGGACATCCGGGACACCTCGCGGGCCGGCCGATACCACAACCGGCGCTTCCTGATGCTCGCCTCCGAGCTCGGTCTGGCGCACCCGGTCGAACCGCACGCGAGCAGCGGCTTCTCCCAGGTGACCATGCTCAAGGAGACCCAGGAGCGCTACGCCGACACCATCGAACGCCTGGACCGCGCCCTCGGCGCGCACCAGGAGGCGGTGGCCGGCGACGGCGCTACGCGTGCCTTCCGCGGCCCGGCCGCCCGGCACGGCTCCTCCGGGGGCGGCGTCCGCGTCAAGGCGGTCTGCGGCTGCGGACGCAACGTCCGCGTCGTGCCGTCCGTGCTGGCGCAGGCGTCCATCGTCTGCGGCGCCTGCCAGCAGCCGTTCAAGATCGCATAAGTGGCCGGTGGCCCGGCGGGCTGCTGTGCGGGCGGCGGCCCGGCCGGAGCGAGCGGTACGGCAGGCAACGCAGGTTTCCGAGCGGTACGGACGGCGTGTGAACGCCACGAGCGGCGCGTGAGCGCCAAGGCAGCAGGCATGTGCGCGGTACCGGCATGCGAGCAGGACGCGCATGCGAGCGGTACGCGCACATGAGCAGGACGTGCGGTGCGACGGGACGGTCGTACGGCGCGGCAGGACGACGGTGAGTCCGTGGGTTGGGCCGGGAGCGGGGGCTCCCGGTCGAGCCCTGACCGCCGGGCTCCGGGACCAGTGTCCAGGCGGTTCGCGCCGATATGGCAGAATGGACAGCTGAGTACTCGGCAGCCGAGCAGGACCCCTCTCTCCTACGGCTGGCGTGTCCCTTGAGCGGTCCGCCCCGCAACCCCACGCGGACGGCGAACCCGCTCACCCACGTCAACACCAGGAGAATCCACTCCCGTGGCAGTCAAGATCAAGCTCAAGCGTCTCGGCAAGATTCGCTCCCCGCACTACCGCATCGTCGTCGCCGACTCGCGCACCAAGCGTGACGGTCGCGCGATCGAGGAGATCGGCATCTACCAGCCGACCTACAACCCCTCGAAGATCGAGGTCGACAGCGACCGCGCCCAGTACTGGCTGTCCGTCGGCGCCCAGCCGACCGAGCCGGTGCTCGCCATCCTGAAGCTGACCGGCGACTGGCAGAAGTACAAGGGCCTGCCGGCCCCGGCCCCGCTGCTGGTCGCGGAGCCCAAGGTCGAGGACTTCTCGCACCTGTTCGCGAAGGCCGTCGCCGGCTTCGAGGACGCCACCACCGGTGTCGCCATCACCCCGAAGGCCAAGAAGTCGGACAAGGCCGAGGCTGAGGCCGACGCCGCCGTCGAGGCCTGAGCGTGATCGAGGACGCCCTCGACCATTTGGTGAAGGGCATCGTCGAGCACCCCGACGAGGTACAGGTGCGCTCGCGCAACCTGCGTCGGGGTAACACCATCGAGGTGCGGGTGCACCCCGATGACCTCGGCAAGGTGATCGGCCGGGGCGGCCGCACGGCGCGCGCACTGCGCACCGTGGTCGGCGCCCTCGGCGGTCGCAACGTTCGGGTCGACCTGGTCGACGCGGACAGCATTCGCTGACGCAGCTGCTCGTTCAGCCGTCAGGGCTTGGGGCCGACCGGGACGCATGTCGTCCCGGTCGGCCTTTCCCGTTTCCCCGTACCACCCGCTCGTGCCGGCCCTTCGCACCACCCGCTCGCGCCAACTGTCCGCGTCGGCCCCGCGCATCCGGTGGTGCGTTCCGCACCGGCTCAGGAACTCCAGGAGAACGATCACCGTGCAGCTCGTCGTCGGCAAGATCGGCCGTGCCCACGGCATCAGGGGGGACGTCAGTGTCGAGGTCCGCACCGACGAGCCGGAGCTCCGGCTCGGCCCGGGTGCCGTCCTGTTCACCGACCCCGCGTCGGCCGGTCCGCTCACCGTCGAGTCCGGTCGGGTGCACAGCGGCCGGCTGCTGCTGCGCTTCGCCGGCGTCAAGGACCGCAACGCGGCCGAGGCCCTCCGCGGCACCCTGCTCATCTCCGAGGTCGACCCGGAGGAGCGCCCCGACGACCCGGAGGAGTACTACGACCACCAGCTGATCGGCCTGGACGTGGTGCTGCTCGACGGCACCCTGGTCGGCGAGCTGACCGAGGTCCTCCACCTGCCGTACCAGGACCTGCTCCTGGTGGAGAAGCCCGACGGGACGGAGGTGATGGTGCCCTTCGTCACCCAGATCGTGCCGACCATCGACCTGGAGAACCAGCGTGCGGTGATCACCCCGCCGCCCGGGCTGATCGACCCGCAGGACGCCGAGGCCGCGGGTACCGCGTCGGCCGAGGGTGCTGACGGTGCGGACGGTGCCGAGGGCGACGCGGGTGCTGACGGCGCTGAGGGCGCCGAGGGCGCCGAGGGCACGGAGAAGTCGGAGTGACCGTCGAGGAGAACGGCGGCGCCGCGGCGACCGCCGAGCAGAACGACGCCGTGCCGGGTGCCGCGGTCCAGAGCGGTATGCGGATCGACGTCGTCTCGATCTTCCCCGAGTACCTGGAGCCGCTGGACATCTCGCTGGTCGGCAAGGCCCGCGCCCGAGGCCAGCTGGACGTGCACGTCCACGACCTGCGGGAGTGGACCCACGACGTGCACCGCACCGTGGACGACAGCCCGTACGGCGGCGGCCCCGGCATGGTGATGAAGCCCGAGCCGTGGGGCGAGGCGCTGGACGCGGTGGTCGCCGGCGGACCCGAGGGCGAGGTGCCCACCCTGGTCGTGCCGACCCCGAGCGGGCGCCCCTTCACCCAGGAACTCGCCCAGGAGCTGGCCGGCCGCCCCTGGCTGGCCTTCACCCCCGCGCGGTACGAGGGCATCGACCGTCGGGTGATCGAGGAGGCGGCCACCCGCATGCCGGTGGTCGAGGCCTCGATCGGCGACTACGTGCTGGCCGGCGGCGAGGTCGCGGTGCTGGTGATGGTCGAGGCGATCGCCCGACTGCTGCCCGGGGTGCTCGGCAACGCCGAGTCCCACCGCGACGACTCCTTCGCGCCCGGCGCGATGGCCGACCTGCTGGAGGGCCCGGTCTACACCAAGCCCGCCGAGTGGCGCGGCCGGACCGTCCCGGACGTCCTGCTCAGCGGCAACCACGGGAAGATCGCCCGCTGGCGGCGCGAGCAGGCCTTCGCCCGCACCCTGGCGAACCGGCCCGACCTGGTCGGGCGCTGGCAGCACGGCGCCTTCGACAAGAAGGACCGGGCGGCGCTCGGCCTCCTCGGCCTCGCCTGGGACGAGCGGCTCGGCCGATTTCGGTCGGCGGCCGGTGATGTGGAAGAATAGGCCGCTGCTGTCTGTCGCTGGTCCCCTCCCGTAGGGGGCACGTGGACCGGCGCCCCCGCCACGGGGGGATCGCCGCCAGCCGATGCGGCCCGCAGCGAACCCCATTGTGACGAACTTCCGTGGGCGGCCCGTGGCGCCTGCGATGGAGAGCAACATGAGCAACAAGCTCGCTGCTGTCGACGCCGCTTCGCTGCGTACCGACATCCCGGCCTTCCGCGCCGGTGACACCCTGAAGGTCCACGTCCGGGTCATCGAGGGCAACCGCTCCCGTGTCCAGGTCTTCCAGGGCGTCGTCATCCGTCGTCACGGCGCCGGCGTCGGTGAGACCTTCACCGTCCGCAAGGTCAGCTTCAACGTCGGCGTGGAGCGTACCTTCCCGGTGCACACCCCGGTCGTCGAGAAGATCGAGGTCGTGACCCGCGGTGCGGTTCGCCGCGCCAAGCTGTACTACCTGCGTGACCTCCGCGGCAAGGCCGCGAAGATCAAGGAGAAGCGCGACCGCTGATCCTCCGTCCCCGGCCTCGCTGGGGACCGGAACGCTCAGGGGGGCCGAACGGCCGCAAGGTAAGCTCACCCCCCGATGAGCACGCACGAACCACCCGCGGACCGCGACGGCAGTCCCGCACCCACCGGTGCGGACTCGCTGTCGCGGTCCGCGGTCGTTTCCGGGGGAGTCGTCGAGGCCGTCGAAGCCGTCGAAGCCGGGACGGCGGCCCTCGGGGCCCGGGGCGGCGCAGCGGGCACGGCCGAGGGCACGGCTGAGCGCGCCGCCGACGATGCGGCTGAGCGCACCGCCGAGGGCACGGCTGAGCACGCCGCCGAGGACACCGCCGACGGCTCGGAGCAGGAGGACGAGGAGCCCGGCCACTCGCGCTCGCGCGACCTGTTGCTGCTGGTGGGGATCTGCCTGGCGGCCCTGCTGCTGGTGAACGCCTTCGTCGCGCGTCCGTTCTCGGTGCCCTCCGGCTCGATGGAGGAGACCCTGCGCCCCGGCGACCGGCTGGTCGCGAACCAGCTCGCGTACGCCTTCGGCGGCCACCCGCAGCGCGGTGACATCGTGGTCTTCGACGGGACCGGCTCCTTCCTCCGGGAGTCCGCGAAGCCGTCGGGCTTCTGGGACGGGGCGCGTTCGCTCGCCAAGGACCTCGGGCTGGCCCCGGCCGGGGACACCGTCTACGTCAAGCGCGTGATCGGCGTCGGCGGGGACCGGGTGACCTGCGCCGGTCCGGGCGCGCCGATCACCGTCAACGGCGTGCCGGTGGACGAGACCTCCTACCTGGCCCCGGGGAACGAACCGTCGAGCGTGGCCTTCGACGTGTTGGTGCCGGCGGGTGAACTGTGGGTGATGGGAGACCACCGCAGCGACTCCCGCGACTCCCGCGACCACCTCGGCGAGCCCGGCGGCGGCTTCGTACCGGAGGACAAGGTGATCGGCCGGGCGGACTGGGTGGTCTACCCGTTCTCGCGCCTGACCGGCCTGGACCGGCCCGCGGCCTTCGCCGCGACTGCGGGGACGGGCGGTCATGGGGACCAGGGGTAGGGGGCGGCTCGCCGACCGCCCGGCCCGGGAGCCGGGGAGCGGGGGCCCCGACGGCGGGGCGGCAGGAGAGCAGGCAGCGGGCGACCGGGTGCCGGGCGCCCGGGTGGCGGGCGACAGCGCGCCGGGCGGTGGGGATGTGGTGGCCGGAGGGGCGGAGGGCGGAGCGGCGGCGTCCGGAGCCGTGGAGGGCGCCGGATCCATCGCGGCCCCTCCGGTGCGCGGCCGGGCCGACCGCCGCCGCAGCGCCCGACGGGTGGCCCGCCGGCGCAAGCGGTCGCTGGTGCGCGAGGTCCCGCTGATCATCCTGGTGGCCCTGCTGGTCGCGCTGGTGCTGAAGACCTTCCTGATCCAGGTGTTCGTGATCCCCTCGGGTTCGATGGAGCAGACCATCCGGATCGGGGACCGGGTACTGGTCGACAAGTTGACCCCCTGGTTCGGCAGTGAGCCGCAGCGCGGCGACGTGGTGGTGTTCAAGGACCCGGGCGGCTGGCTGGAGAACGAGCACAAGCCCGCCGACGACGGTCCGGTGCTGGGCGCGGCGAAGCGCGTGATGACCTTCGTCGGGCTGCTCCCGTCCGACAACGAGCAGGACCTGATCAAGCGGGTGATCGGCGTCGGCGGGGACACCGTCGAGTGCTGCGACGCGCAGGGGCGGCTCAGCGTCAACGGCCGTCCGGTGGACGAGTCCTACCTGGCGCCCGGCAACCCGCCGTCCCGGCAGCCCTTCAAGGTGAAGGTGCCGCAAGGGCGGCTGTGGGTCATGGGTGACCACCGGGACGTCTCCGCCGACTCCCGCTTCCACATGGGCAATCCGGGCCAGGGCACGATCCCGCTCAGCGGCGTGGTCGGTCGCGCGTTCGTGATCGCCTGGCCGTTGGACCGGTTCCATCAACTCGATGTGCCGAGTTCACTCTCCTCTCTCGCCCGGGCTTCGCAGGCCGGTGGAACTGCCCCGGAATCCGTGGGTGTTGGGCCGGTTCCTGTGGAACCTCCGCTCGTTATGGGTGTGTTGGGCATCCTTCCGCTTGTTGTTCGCAGGTCGGGGCGGCCTCCGGAGTGAGCCGCGCCGACCGGTGAACGGTCGGGCCTCGCGTGTGGAACCGCCGGCCGGATGCCCCGGAGTGATAGAGAAGTGCAGGTGCGGCCGGGAGTGGTCCCGGCCGAGCGCCGAGGCTGTGCTGGTGTCAGGGGAGTCCGCGGTGGGCAGCCCTGAGGCGTTCATGGTCACGGCGAGCGTGGTGCCCGCTGTGCGGCACTCTGAGCGCGGGCGCGCGGGCGTCCGCACAGCAGGGAGGAGACGTTGTGGGGGATTTGGTGATCGGCGCCCGCTCGGGCGCCGGAGAGCCCGAAGGCCCAGGTCGTCGGGCGGCCCGGTCCGCCGAGTCCTCGGCGCCTTCGGCCGCGGTCGACGATGCCGCGGCCCAGACCGCCGACGAGCAGGGCGCCGGAGCGGAGGACTCCCCGGAGCCCTCGCGTCCGGCCGGCGGGTCGGCGGACCGGTCGGGCGAGGAGTCGGCGGACGGGTCGGAGTCGGAGGCTCCGGCCAAGCCGCGCAAGCAGCGCTCCTTCTGGAAGGAACTGCCGATCCTGATCGGCATCGCGCTGGTCCTCGCGCTCGTGATCAAGACCTTCTTCGTCCAGGCGTTCTCCATTCCGTCGGAGTCGATGCAGAACACGCTGCAGGTCGGTGACCGTGTCCTGGTGGACAAGCTGACGCCGTGGTTCGGGGCCGAGCCCGAGCGCGGCGAGGTCGTGGTGTTCCACGACCCGGGCGGCTGGCTGGGCGACGAGCCGACCCCGCAGAGCAGCAACTCCTTCCTCCGCGGTGTGCAGGACGTGCTGAGCTTCGTCGGGCTGATGCCCTCCGCCAACGAGAAGGACCTGATCAAGCGGGTCATCGCGGTCGGCGGGGACACCGTGGAGTGCGAGGGCGAGGGCCCGGTCAAGGTCAACGGCGTCGCACTGAACGAGCCGTACGTCTACCAGGGCAACACCCCCTGCGGTGACCACCCGTTCGGGCCGGTCAAGGTGCCCAAGGACCGGATCTGGGTGATGGGCGACCACCGCGCCAACTCGCTGGACTCCCGTTTCCACATGGACCAGCCGGGCGGTGGCACCGTTCCGGTGGACAACGTGATCGGGCGCGCCTTCGTGGTGGCCTGGCCGATCGACCACTGGTCGACGCTGACGGTGCCGGACACCTTCGACCAGAAGGGCCTGGCGGCGGCCGCGCCCATGGCGCCCCCCGTGGCCGGAGCGGTGGGAGCCGTCGCCCTGCTCCCGCTGGTGCGCCGGGTGCGGGGCCGGGCGGAGCGCCGCAAGGAGTCCTGAGCCCCACCGGGTTGCCCCCGACTCTTGCGCGGGCCGTGGTACCGACGAGTAATCTGCTCGGACGTGCCACGGCCCGTCGGCGTTCCCGCCGGTGCCTCCGGCGTGCCAGTGTTCTCCGGTCGGCCAGAGGTGGACGGTGTCGATGAGCAGTGTCGTGGACCAGGCGGCCGACCGCCCGCCCGCACCCGTCGGCGGGCGCCGCGGGCCCGCCGCGGTGCTGCAGGGCGTCGCGCTGGCGGTCGGCCTGGTGCTGATGATCGGCGGTTTCGCCTTCATCGCGGTCGACTACCGGCCCTACAACATCCCCACCGCCTCGATGCACCCGACGCTCCGGGTGGGGGACACCGTGCTGGCCCGCAAGGTCGACGGCGGTGCCATCGGCCGGGGCGACGTGGTGGTGTTCCGGGACCAGGCCTGGGGCGGTGAGCTCATGGTCAAGCGCGTCGTCGCGGTCGGCGGGGACACCGTGGCCACCAGCGGGGACGACCGCCGGCTGACGGTCGACGGGCAGCCGGTCGACGAGCCCTACCTCGCGGACCAGGGACGCCAGGGCGAGTCGTTCAGCGTGACGGTGCCGCAGGGCCGGCTGTTCCTGCTCGGAGACAACCGCGTCGGCTCGCTCGATTCCCGCACCCACCTGGAGGTCGACGGCGGGACCGTCCCGGCCGACGCCGTCGAGGCCAGGGTCGAGGCCACCGTGCAGCCCTTCGGCCGGATGGGCCTGCTCGACCGGGCCACCGCCTTCGACGGCCTCACGGGGGCGAGGGCGTCGGAGCCCGGGCCGCTGGGGCCCGCCGCCTACGCCACCGTCGCCGGTGCGGCGCTGATCCTGCTGACCTCGGCGCTGGGCGCCGTGGCCGGGCTGGCCCGCAGGCTCCGTCGGGGGAGCGGCGCCTGAGCGGGCGCGTCGCGGCGCGGGCCGCTCTGCCGAACATCGCCCCGGACGGCCTCGCCGGGTGGCAGGATCGGTAGCGCCACCGATGCGGACGGAAGGAGCGTGAAGCGCTGCCATGACAGCACAGCGTCGCCGGGCGGCGCGGATCCTGCTGCTGGACGGGCTGGACCGCATCCTCCTCTTCCTGGGCACCGATCCGGCGGTCCCCGCGCGGACGTGGTGGTTCACGCCCGGGGGCGGCTTGGAAGCGGGGGAGGGCGTGCGCGAGGCCGCCGAGCGGGAGCTCGCGGAGGAGACCGGCTTGCGGGATGTGGACCTGGGGCCCTTGGTGGCGTACGGCACGGTGTCGTTCTCCTTTCAGGGACAGCGCTACGAGCAGGACCAGTGGTTCCACCTCGCCCGGACCACGGAGACCGGGCTGGACCACTCGGGAATGGGTGCGGACGAGCACGCCCAGCTGCTCGCGGCGCGCTGGTGGACGGTCGAGGAACTGAAGGGGACCGCCGAGACGGTCTATCCGGCCGGACTGGCGGACTTCCTGGAACGGCTGCTGGTCGAGGGCCCGCCGGTGGAACCGGTACGGCTCTGACCATGGGTGCGGTGGTCCACAATGGGTGGACGCGACAAGTTGAGGGGACGCCTGGATGAGTGCCGAAGATCTCGAGAAGTACGAGACCGAGATGGAGCTCAAGCTCTACCGGGAGTACCGGGACGTCGTCGGCCTGTTCAAGTACGTGATCGAGACCGAGCGACGGTTCTACCTCACCAACGACTACGAGCTGCAGGTGCACTCGGTCCAGGGCGAGGTGTTCTTCGAGGTGTCGATGGCGGATGCGTGGGTCTGGGACATGTACCGGCCGGCCCGGTTCGTCCGCAAGGTCCGGGTGCTGACCTTCAAGGACGTGAACATCGAGGAACTCGCGAAGAGCGATCTGGAGCTGCCCTCGGACGAGTCCGGCTTCGGGAACTGACGTTGGACGACTCCGTCCCGTGTTGTCCAGCCGAATTTCGCGGGGGCGGGGCTTCTCACTCCTGTGAGTGACAGAAGTTATCCACAGGGCCGGAGTTATCCACAGGGAACGAGGATTTCCGGACCTCGCCGCGCACGGTGGTGCAGCCTCCTCGGCGGAGGTGGTCACCATGCAGCACACCGTCGTGCAGGACCAGGCCGGACCGGACACCGCCGCATCGGAGGCGGTCGCACCGGACACGGCCGCACCGGACACGGCCGTACCCGGCAACAAGGCGCCGGGGGTCCCGGGCCGCAGCACCAGGACCGGGCTCGGCCGCTACGGGGAACGGGTCGCGGCCCGTTGCCTCGCGGAGGCCGGGCTCCGCATCCTCGACCGCAACTGGCGCTGCGTCGAGGGTGAGCTGGACATCGTCGCCCTCGACGGCGACACCGTGGCCGTCTGCGAGGTGAAGACCCGCTCCGAGCGGGGCTTCCAGCAGCCCACCGAGGCCATCGACCGGGCCAAGGCCGCCCGGCTGCGACGCCTGGCCGAGCGCTGGATGGCCGAGCGCTGGCCGGGCCACTTCGCCGAACTCGCCGGCCCCGGCTACGACGCCGCGCCGACGGATCCGCACTGGCCGCCCGCCCCACCCGGTGGAGTGCGGATCGACCTGGTCGCCGTGGTCAACCGGGCGCGGGGTGCTGCCCTGGTCGACCACCTGCGGGGGGTGGTCTGAGATGGCCTTCGCCCGTACCTGTTCCGTCGCGCTGGTCGGCGTCGACGGCGTGATCGTCGAGGTCCAGGCCGATCTGGAGCCCGGGGTGGCCGCGTTCACCCTGGTCGGCCTGCCCGACAAGGCGCTCTCCGAGGCCCGCGACCGGGTCCGCGCCGCCGTGGTGAACAGCGGCGAGGCCTGGCCGCAGCGCAAGCTGACGGTCGGCCTCAGCCCGGCCTCGGTGCCCAAGAGCGGCAGCGGCTTCGACCTCGCGGTGGCCTGCGCCGTGCTGGCCGCCGCCGAGCGGCTCGACCCGTCGTCCATCGCCGACCTGCTGGTCATCGGCGAGCTGGGGCTGGACGGCCGGGTGCGGCCGGTCCGCGGGGTGCTGCCGTCGGTGCTGGCCGCGGCCGAGGCCGGCTACGAGCGGGTGGTGGTCGCCGAGCAGACGGCGCCCGAGGCCTCGCTCGTCCCCGGGGTGACGGTGATCGGCGTCCGCAGCCTGCGCCAGCTGGTCGCGATCCTGACCGGCGGGACGGCACCGGAGGAGCCGCCCGACCCGATCGGCGGCCGGCCGGATCCGCTGATGGCCGGGCTGATGCTGCCCAGCGCGAGCGTGCGCGGCCTGTCCGAGGACAAGGCGGCCCACCTCGACATGGCCGACGTGGCCGGCCAGTACGAGGCCCGGCGCGCCCTGGAGATCGCCGCCGCCGGAGGACACCACCTCTACCTGAAAGGGCCGCCGGGCGCGGGCAAGACCATGCTGGCGGAGCGGCTGCCCGCGCTGCTCCCACCGCTGACCCAGAAGGAGGCACTGGAGGTCACCGCCGTGCACTCGGTGGCGGGCCTGCTGCCGGTCGGGCGCCCGCTGATCGACACCCCGCCCTACTGCGCCCCGCACCACTCGACCACGATGCCCGCGATCGTCGGCGGCGGCAGCGGGCTGCCGAGACCGGGCGCCGTCTCGCTGGCCCACCGGGGCGTCCTGTTCCTGGACGAGGCACCGGAGTTCCCGGTCCGGGTGCTCGACGCGCTGCGCCAGCCGCTGGAGTCGGGCGAGGTGGTGATCGCCCGCTCGGCCGGGTCGCTCCGGCTCCCGGCCCGCTTCCTCCTCTGCCTGGCCGCCAATCCCTGTCCGTGCGGCCGGTACTCACGGCGGGGCGAGGGCTGCGAGTGCACCCCGGCGATGGTCAGCCGCTACCAGGGGCGGCTCTCCGGGCCGCTGTTGGACCGGGTCGACCTCCAGGTCCAGGTCGCCCCGGTGACGAGGGTCGAACTCATGGAGCGGGACGTCACGGCGGAGAGCACCGAGACCGTCGCGGCCAGGGTGCTGGCCGCACGGGAGCGGGCGGCGGCCCGGCTGGCGAACACCCCGTGGCGGACCAACGCGGAGGTGCCGGGCCACGAGTTGCGCACGCGCTGGCAGCTCGCGGGCGGCGCGCTCAACGACGCCGCACGCCAGCTGGAACGCGGACTGCTGACCGCCCGGGGCCTGGACCGGGTGCTCCGGGTCGCCTGGACGGTCGCCGACCTGGCCGGCCGCGACCGGCCGGACCAGCGGGACGTGCGCACCGCCCTGGTACTGCGTACCGGGGTGGAGCACGGGCAACTCCCGGCCGCGCGGGTCTTCGGCCGACTCGGCGGCATCCCGGCCCAGCGCGGCGGCCCGCCGGCCGAGGGCCGGTCCGGGACGGCGGACGAGCATGCGGACGACACGGAGGACAGGGCATGAACCAGCTCTTGCGGCAGCCCCGAGCACAGCGCGCGGCCGGGGCCGGGGCCGGGCCGCCCGAAGCCGACGCCCGGGCGGGCAGCACGGCAGCGTCCGAGCCCGAACGCCTCGCCCGGGTCCTGCTCAGCCGGCTCAGTGAACCGGGGGACGCGGTGATCGGCCGCTGGCTCGCCCAGTTCCCCGCCGTCGACGTGGTCAGGGCGATCCGGGACGGGGCGGTGCCCGACCACCCCGGGCTGGACGCCGCCCGGCTGACCGGCTACCAGGCGAGGCTCCCGGGGCTGGACCCGGAGACGGACCTGAAACGGGTACGGCACGCCGGTGGACGGTTCATCATTCCGGGGGACACCGAATGGCCCAGTCAGCTCGACGATCTGGGCGACGGACGTCCGATCGGGCTCTGGACGACCGGCACCGGATCGCTGCGGTTGCTCGCGCTCCGCTCGGTCGCGATGGTGGGCTCCCGGGCCTGCACGGCCTACGGCGCCCATGTCGCGGGGGAGCTGTCGGCCCAACTGGCCGAGCGCGGCTGGGTGGTGGTTTCCGGCGCCGCCTACGGGATCGACGCGGCCGCCCACCGCGGGGCGCTCGCCGTCGGCGGGATGACCGTCGCGGTGCTCGCCTGCGGAGTCGACGTCGCCTACCCGAAAGGGAACGCCGAACTGATCCGGCGGATCGGCGTCCAGGGCCTGCTGGTCAGTGAACTCCCGCCCGGGGAGCACCCGAACCGCTTCCGCTTCGTCCTCCGGAACCGGGTCATCGCCGCGCTCACCCGGGGCACCGTGGTCGTCGAGGCGGCGGTGCGCAGCGGGGCACTGAGCACGGCCAGACGGGCGAGGGACCTCAACCGCCACACCATGGGTGTCGCCGGCCCGGTGACCTCGGAACTGTCGGCCGGGGTCCACGCCCTGATCCGCAGCGGCGGCGCCACCCTGGTCACCGACGCGGCCGAGATCAGCGAGCTGATCGGGGCGATCGGGGACGACCTGGCCCCGCAGCGCAGCGGGCCGGTGCTGCCGCGCGACCTCCTGGAGCCGCCGGTGGCCCGGGTGCTGGAAGCCGTGCCCGCGACGGCCGAGGGCGCGCCGGTCGAGCGACTGGCCCGCCAGTCCGGTCTCCCGCCGGACGAAGTGCTCCAGCGGCTCTACGAGTTGGGATCGCTCGGTTACGTCGAGCGATACGGCGCGCACTGGCGCATGGTGCGGAGGAGGTGAGCGCCCGAAACGGGAGAACACACGTGCGCCCGGGGAGGGCGCGTCGGAAGCGCCCGGCTGACCTGCTGATCCGGTTCATCCGCTCGTGTGGCCGGATCCGGCGAGTGAACGCCACCGGATCGGGCGACGACCGAGTGGCGGTAGCGCTTTGCAGTGAGTCGGTCACGCTACGCTCCACATGCCTTCCCTATCAGCACATGACTCGGCAGAACGGCGCAGACCAACGCATGCCCACACACATTCCCGGACACAGAGTGACCGGTGGCGCTCGGTCCTCGGGAGGGCCGCGGACCGAGCGGCGCTCCGCGACCGAGTTCCCGCCCAAGTCGGCGGGGACCATGGGCGGCCTGTCGCGCCAGGGCGGCCGGCCGACGGCGGTGCCCGGCCAGCCTGCGGACGCGGCCGCGGGCGGGGCGGTGGACACCGTCGTCGGCGCGGCCGTCGACGGTGCGGCCGGCCCGGCAGGCGGTGCCCCGGCACCGGACGCGACCTCGCCGCCGCCGCTGTCGCCGTCGCCACCGCTCTCTCCGCCGGTCTCCCTGCCCCGCCGGGAGCGGGCGGCGGCCGAGCCGGACCAGGCCGGCCGGGACGCCGCGGCCCAGGGACGCAGCGCCCTCGAAGAGCTCTGGCGCTCCTACAAGCAGACCGGCGACCAGCGGCTGCGGGAGCAGCTGATCCTGCACTACTCGCCGCTCGTCAAGTACGTGGCGGGCCGGGTCGGGGTCGGCCTGCCCTCCAACGTCGAGCAGGCGGACTTCGTCTCCTCCGGGGTCTTCGGGCTGATCGACGCGATCGAGAAGTTCGACATCGACCGCGCCATCAAGTTCGAGACCTACGCGATCAGCCGCATCCGCGGCGCGATCATCGACGAACTGCGAGCGCTGGACTGGATCCCGCGCTCGGTGCGGCAGAAGGCGAAGGCGGTCGAGCGGACGTACGCGACGCTGGAGGCCCGGCTGCGCCGGACGCCGCACGAGCCCGAGGTCGCGGCCGAGATGGGCATCGCGATCGAGGACCTGCACGCCATCTTCAGCCAGCTGTCGCTCGCCAACGTGGTGGCCCTGGACGAACTGCTCCACCCGGTGGGGGAGGGCGGCGACCGGCTGAGCCTGATGGACACCCTGGAGGACCACGGCGCGGACAACCCGGTCGAGGTGGCCGAGGACCGCGAGCTGCGCCGACTGCTGGCCCAGGCGGTCAACACCCTCCCCGAGCGGGAGAAGACCGTGGTGACGCTCTACTACTACGAGGGGCTCACCCTCGCCGAGATCGGGCAGGTGCTGGGGGTGACGGAGAGTCGGGTGAGTCAGATCCACACCAAGTCCGTCCTCCAGTTGCGGGCGAAGCTCTCGGAGATCCGGTAGCACGCCGGTCCGGCCCCGAAACCGGCCCCGAAACCGGCACCGAAACCGGCCCCGAAACCGGCACCGAAACCGGCACCGAAACCGGCACCGAAACCGGCACCGAAACCGGCGCTGATACCGGCGTCGATCCGGTCACCGGCCCGGTGGCGCGGGTGTGCGGCCGGCCGGAGCGGGCCTGCCCCGAGGGGCCGCGAGCCCGGCGTCATGCGCGGCGCCGTATCGGCCGCCGTCAGGGCTCCGTACAGTGGGGGAGTGCCGAAGATCCGAGCGGCCACGGTGGCCGAGCATCGCCAGCTGCAGCGGGCAGCCCTCCTCGACGCTGCCCGCACCCTGCTCACCGAGGGCGGCAAGGACGCCCTGACCTTCCCCGCGCTCGCGGCGCGGACCGGGCTGGCGCGTTCCTCGGTCTACGAGTACTTCCGCTCCCGCGCCGCCGTGGTCGAGGCGCTCTGCGAGGTGGACTTCCCGCTGTGGGCGGCCGAGATCGAGGCCGGGATGGAGAGCTGCGACACCGCCCCCGAGCGGATCGAGGCGTACGTCCGGGGCCAGCTGGCGCTGGCCGGCGACCCGCGCCACCGGGCGGTCGTGGCGATCTCGGCACTGGAGCTCGACGAGGCCGCACGTGAACGGATCCGGGCGGCGCACCGCAGGCTGGCGGGTCTGGTCGTCCGGGCGCTGGAGGATCTCGGCCACGAGCAGCCCCGGCTCGCCGCGGCGCTGCTGCAGGGCGTCGTGGAGGCGGCCGTCCGCCGGGTCGAGCGCGCTGCTGCCGGCGACCGCGTCGGCTGCCCGGCGGAGAATCCCGAGGCGGTCGCGGACGCCGCCGTCGCCCTGGCGCTGCACGGCCTCGGCCGGGGGTGACCGGTGGCGGGGCTCCCTCGCCGACCGCTCTCCGGCGGATTAGCCGCCCCCGCTCCCACTTCCGCTCCCGTCCGTCTCCGCAGTTCTGCCCAGTGGCAGCAGCCGTGCCGAGCCCGCGCCGAACAGGGCCAGCGGATCCAGGTAGCGGCCCCCGCGCAGCAGCCCCCAGTGCAGGCAGTCGTGTGAGGCGCAGTGCCGTCCGTCCGGGGCGAGCCGCCCGATGACCTGTCCGGCGGCCACCTCGGTGCCGACCGGGACGGTGCCGGTGACGGGCAGATAGGTGGTCCGGAGCGGCGGCGAGCCCGTTCCCGGGTGGGAGACGGTCACCACCGGGCGCCCCGCCACCAGGCCGGAGAACGCGACCACCCCGGCCGCAGCTGCCCGGACCTCGGCCCCGGGCGCGGCGGCGAGGTCCACTCCCCGGTGTCCGGCGGCCCACGGCTTCGCCGGTGCCTCGAACCGCGTCAGGAGCCCGCCCGGTCCGCCCACCGGCCAGGCCCGCAGGCCACCGGGGCCGGGGCCCGAGCCGGAACCCGGGCCGGGACCCGAGCCATCGGAACCACGGGAGCCACCCGCCACCCCCGCCACCCCCGGAGCCCCCGCCACCCTGGGAGCCCCCGAAGCCCCGGCCACCCTCTGAGCCCCCGAAGCCCCCGGCGTCCCGAGCACCACCACCCCCGTGACCACCACCCCCGTCACCACCGTCACGGCAACCAGCCTCCGGACCCGAACCCGACCCCGACCCCCGGCCAACCACGCACCCGCACGAACAGTCATGGGCGAAGGCTCGCCACCCCGTCGCCCCCGCACCACCCGGATCCGGATTCCTGTGGACAAACCGCCCCCACGCCCACCGGTGGTCCCTCAAGCGGGTGTACGGACGCCGCCATCCGGTGTACAGGTGGCATGCCGACGACGAATCGCGGGCAGGCGGCGACTGCGCGCCCCTGCCCCCGCCCCCGCCGCCGGCCCGGTCGCCGCGGCCGTTTGCGGAGTTCTTCCCAGGTCCCCGCCAGGTCCCCGGCCGATCGTGAAGTCGCCCGCTGCTCGGCGCTTCCCGTACACTTCACACGCGACCCGGTCCGCCGGGTCGACTTCGCACGCCCCGCCACCGGTGGTCGGACACGGTTCTTCCGCGGCCCCGCCAGGTGCGAGTGCCGCTCGGTCCGCCGAGCCCGACCGGCCCCAGGCCGAGCGGGCGGCAGCGGCTCGGCACGTTCGGGGCGTCAGGCGTGGCTGTCACCTGGCCGCCACGGACAACCGAGACTGACCCGGCTGGGGCGAACGCTCGTACGAGCTGCCGCTGCCGGGCCGTAACACCAAGGAGTACGGCAATGGCCGTCGTCACGATGCGGGAGCTGCTTGAGAGCGGCGTCCACTTCGGTCACCAGACCCGCCGCTGGAACCCGAAGATGAAGCGCTTCATCATCACGGAGCGCAACGGCATCTACATCATCGACCTCCTGCAGTCGCTGAACTACATCGACCGCGCCTTCGAGTTCATCAAGGAGACCGTTGCCCACGGCGGCAGCGTCCTCTTCGTCGGCACGAAGAAGCAGGCCCAGGAGGCCATCGCCGAGCAGGCCACCCGCGTGGGCATGCCCTACGTGAACCAGCGCTGGCTCGGCGGCATGCTGACCAACTTCTCGACCGTCTACAAGCGTCTGCAGCGCCTCAAGGAGCTGGGCGAGCTGGACTTCTCGGATGTGGCCGGCTCCGGTCTCACCAAGAAGGAGCTCCTGGTCCTCCAGCGCGAGCACGACAAGCTGGAGAAGACCCTCGGCGGTATCCGCGACATGCAGCGCGTTCCCAGCGCTGTCTGGATCGTGGACACCAAGAAGGAGCACATCGCGGTCGGCGAGGCCCGGAAGCTCAACATCCCGGTCGTCGCCATCCTCGACACCAACTGTGACCCCGACGAGGTCGACTACAAGATCCCGGGCAACGACGACGCGATCCGCTCCGTCACCCTGCTGACCCGCGTGATCGCCGACGCCGTCGCCGAGGGCCTGAAGTCCCGCGCCGGTGTCGCCAAGGGCGACGCGAAGGCCGAGCCGGGCGCCGACCAGCCGCTGGCCGACTGGGAGAAGGACCTCATCGAGGGCGAGAAGAAGGCCGAGGAGGCTCCGGCCGCCGACGCCGACGCCGCCACCGAGGCTCCGGCTGTCGAGGCTCCGGCCGAGGAGGCCCCCGTGGCCGAGGCCGCCGCCACCGAGGCCCCGGCCGAGCAGGCCTGACGTACCAAGGGTGAGGGGCACTCGCCGGTACGACGCCGGCAGGTGCCCCTCTCTCCCGCGCCGGGACCGAACCATCGGTCCCGGCGCATCCCCACGCAGACACGCGAGACGCGAGAAGAGATTCACACCATGGCGAACATCTCCGCCGCGGACGTCAAGAAGCTCCGTGAGCTCACCGGCGCCGGCATGATGGACTGCAAGAAGGCGCTCGACGAGGCCGAGGGCAATGTCGAGAAGGCCGTCGAGCTGCTCCGCATCAAGGGGCAGAAGGGCGTTGCCAAGCGCGAGGGCCGTGACGCCTCCAACGGCGCCGTCGCCGCGCTGATCGCCGAGGACGCCAAGTCCGGTGTCCTGGTCGAGCTGAACTGCGAGACGGACTTCGTCGCCAAGGGCGGCAAGTTCGTCGAGGTCGCCAACGCGATCGCCGCCCACGTCGCCGCCACCTCCCCGGCCGACCTGGACACCGCGCTGGCCTCGGAGATCGCCGCCGGCCAGACCGTCCAGCAGTTCGTGGACGAGGCCAACGCGACCCTGGGCGAGAAGATCGTCTTCCGCCGCTTCGCGCAGTTCGACGGTGACGGCTTCGTCGGCGTGTACATGCACAAGTCGGACCCGGACCTGCCGCCGACCATCGGTGTCCTGGTCGAGCTCGACCAGGCGAACGCCGAGGTCGCCAAGGACGTCGCGCAGCACATCGCCGCCTTCGCGCCGAAGTACCTCTCCCGCGAGGAGATCCCGGCCGAGGACCTCGAGAACGAGCGCCGCGTCGCCGAGGCCACCGCTCGCGAGGAGGGCAAGCCCGAGGCCGCCCTGCCGCGCATCGTCGAGGGTCGCGTCACCGGCTTCGTCAAGGAGAACGCCGTCCTGGAGCAGGCCTTCGCCAAGGACAACAAGAAGTCCGTCGCCAAGGTCCTCGAGGAGAACGGCGTCGCCCTCAAGCGCTTCGTCCGCTTCCGCGTCGGCGCCTGAGCCACGTTCCACCTGGTCCCCGGCCCCTCTAGGCTGGGAACCGCCCCCGCCCGCTGACCAGGGCGGGCGGAACGCCGAACGGGCTCACCCAGCGCCAACCGCCAACGGGCGGGCTCGCGTCGGCACCATGAACGACGAGGAGGCCATTGCCGTGCAGGACACCGAACCGGTTCCCGCGGCAGTGGCCTCCTCTCGTGTACGCGCAGGCGGGGCATCCGCACACCCGCGCCTGTGACCAGTAGGTGCAAAAAGGAGAAGTCCATGCAGGAGACGCAGGAGACCGCGCAGGACCCCAGGGCCGGCTCGCGCCGCCGGGTGCTGCTGAAGCTGTCCGGTGAAGCCTTCGCCGGTGGTGGCGGGCTCGGCGTCGACCCGGACGTCGTGCACGCGATCGCCCGGGAGATCGCCACCGTCGTCCGCGCCGGCACCGAGGTCGCGGTGGTCATCGGCGGCGGGAACTTCTTCCGTGGCGCCGAGCTGCAGGTCCGCGGCATGGACCGGGCCCGCTCCGACTACATGGGCATGCTCGGCACCGTGATGAACTGCCTGGCGCTCCAGGACTTCCTGGTCAAGGAGGGCATCGAGACCCGGGTCCAGACCGCCATCACCATGGGCCAGGTCGCCGAGCCGTACCTGCCGCTGCGGGCCGTCCGGCACCTGGAGAAGGGCCGTGTGGTGATCTTCGGCGCCGGTATGGGCATGCCGTACTTCTCGACCGACACCACGGCCGTCCAGCGCGCGCTGGAGATCCACGCCGACGTCCTGCTGATGGGCAAGAACGGCGTGGACGGCGTCTACGACTCCGACCCCCGGACCAACCCGGACGCGGTCAAGTTCGACGCGCTGGAGTACTCCGAGGTCATCGCGCGCGACCTCAAGGTGGCCGACCTCACCGCGATCACGCTGTGCAAGGACAACAACCTCCCGATGCTGGTCTTCGAACTGCTGGCGGAGGGCAATATCGCGCGCGCGGTGAAGAGTGAGAAGATCGGCACACTCATCAGCCAGGATTCTGTCCGGGCCTGAACCGCAACCAGCCGTGCGGAGCGGCGCGGGTGCCACGACCGGCATCCGCGCCGGTACCGCTCGGAACACCATGCAGATGAACCGGACAGGGAGACCACAGTGATCGAAGAGACCCTCCTCGAGGCCGAGGAGAAGATGGAGAAGGCCGTCGCCGTCGCGAAGGACGACCTCGCCGCCATCCGCACCGGCCGCGCGCACCCGGCGATGTTCGCCAAGATCGTCGCCGAGTACTACGGCACCGTGACGCCGATCAACCAGCTGGCCTCGTTCTCGGTGCCCGAGCCCCGGATGGCGGTCGTCTCGCCGTTCGACAAGACCGCGCTGAAGGCCATCGAGCAGGCGATCCGCGACTCCGACCTGGGCGTCAACCCGTCGAACGACGGCTCGATCATCCGCGTGGTGCTGCCCGAGCTGACCGAGGAGCGTCGCCGGGAGTTCATCAAGATCGCCCGCACCAAGGGCGAGGACGCCAAGGTCTCGATCCGCGCCGTGCGCCGCAAGGCCAAGGACGCCATCGACAAGCTGGTCAAGGACGGCGAGGTCGGCGAGGACGACGGCCGCCGCGCCGAGAAGGAGCTCGACGACACCACGGCCAAGTACGTGGCCCAGGTCGACGAGCTGCTGAAGCACAAGGAATCCGAGCTGCTCGAGGTCTGATGAACGACGCCCCTGACGCCCCTGGCTACTGGGGCTCGTCCGACCAGCAGTTCCAGCCCTACCGCCCGGCACCGCAGCCGCAGGCGCCCCGTACCCCGGCCCACCCGGCGCCGGGGTACGGCGAGCCGCCGGCGCCGGTCCCGGGACACCCGGGACACCCGGGACACCCCGGCGGCAGGGCCGTGCCTCCGGGCGCGCCGGGTCTTCCGGGCGCGGGCCCGGGAGGCCGCGGCCTCCGTTCGGATCACTCGCAGCAGCCTCCGGTGTACTGGGGCGGCGACGCGGAGGAGACTCAGGTCATGCCTCCCGTTCCGGCCGAGCCCGGCCCGCCCCGCGGTGCGCCCGGCTTCGGCCGCACGGGCGGCCGCGGCCCGTCCGGTGCCCCCGGGCACCCCGGCGCCGGCGGACCGGCCGACCCCGCCGCGGGACCGGCCCGGGAGGCCGGCCGGCTGGGCGGCCCGCTGTTCCGGGACGAGCACGCCGGGACGGCGCCCCCCGGCGTGACGGAGACCGTCGTGCTGCGCGCGATATCCGACGACGCCCCGGCCCCCGGCCACGGCACCCCGCCGTACCCGGGGGCACCGGTGCATCCCGCGCCGCCGCCCAGCCACCCGGCGGCCGGGCAGCCCCGCTTCGTGCCGTCGTCCCATCCAGGGCAGGAGACACCCGTGGCCGCCCAGTCCGACCCGCAGCCGCAGCCGCGCAAGCAGCGCGGCGGCCGTAACCTCCAGGCCGCCATAGGCGTGGGGGTCGGCCTCGGTGCGGTGATCATCGCCTCGCTGTTCGTGGTGAAGGCGCTGTTCCTGGTCGTCGTGATGGCCGCGGTCGCGGTCGGTGTCTGGGAACTGACGAGCCGGCTCGCCGAGCGCAAGGAGATCAAGGCACCGCTGGTCCCGCTGGTCGTGGGCGGCATCGCCATGGTCGCCACCGGCTACTGGTCGGGGATCCAGTGGGCCGCGGCCTCGCTCGCGCTGACCGGGCTGGCGGTGATGGTCTGGCGGATGGCCGCGCCGCCGGAGAACTACCTGCGGGACATAACGGCAGGGGTGTTCACCGCCTTCTACGTGCCGTTCCTGGCCACCTTCGTGGCGTTGATGCTGGCGGCCGACGACGGCCCCCAGCGGATCGTGCTCTTCCTGATCGTCACGATCTGCAGCGACACCGGCGCCTACGCCGTGGGCTACAAGTTCGGCCGGACCAAGCTCGCCCCGACGATCAGCCCCGGCAAGACCCGCGAGGGCCTGGCCGGCGGCATCGGCCTGTCGATGCTGGCGGGCGCGCTGCTGATGCAGCTGATCATCGACGGCGGCAGCTGGTGGCAGGGCCTGATCCTGGGCGGCTGCGCAGCGGTCACCGCGACCCTGGGCGACCTGGGCGAGTCGATGATCAAGCGCGACCTCGGGATCAAGGACATGGGCACGCTGCTGCCCGGCCACGGCGGCATCATGGACCGGCTGGACTCGCTCCTGCCGACCGCCCCGGTGGTCTGGCTGCTGCTGGCGGCCTTCGTCGGCAGCTGACCGGCAGCCGGTGCGCGCGCACCTGTGAGGGCCCCGGACGCCTGTGCGTCCGGGGCCCTCGCGCGTCTGCGACACTGGAACAACCATGCCTAAGCCCGGAGAACTCACCTTTGTCGCGCCGCGCGGCGCAAAGCCCCCGCGACACCTCGCCGACCTGAGCCCCGCCGAGCGCAAGGAGGCCGTCGCCGAGCTGGGCGAGCAGCCGTTCCGCGCCAAGCAGCTCTCCAACCACTACTTCGGCCGGATGTCGAACGACCCGGAGACCTGGACGGACATCCCCGCCGCCAGCCGGGAGAAGCTCACCGGGAGCCTGCTGCCCGAGCTGATGTCGGTGGTGCGCCACGTGTCCTGTGACGACGACACCACCCGCAAGACGCTGTGGAAGCTCTTCGACGGGACGCTCGTCGAGTCCGTGCTGATGCGCTACCCGGACCGGGTCACCATGTGCATCAGCTCGCAGGCCGGCTGCGGCATGAACTGCCCGTTCTGCGCCACCGGCCAGGCCGGGCTGACCCGCAACCTCTCCACCGGCGAGATCGTCGAGCAGATCGCGGCCGGGATGCGCGCGCTGAAGTCCGGCGAGATCCCGGGCGGCGAGGCGCGGCTGTCCAACGTGGTCTTCATGGGCATGGGCGAGCCGCTGGCGAACTACAACCGGGTGCTGGCGTCGATCCGCCGGCTGACCGACCCGGCGCCGGACGGCTTCGGCCTGTCCCAGCGCGGCATCACCGTCTCCACCGTCGGGCTCGTCCCGGCGATGCACCGCTTCGCCGACGAGGGCCTCAGCTGCCGGCTGGCGCTGTCGCTGCACGCCCCGGACGACGAGCTGCGCGACGAGCTGGTGCCGGTGAACACCCGGTGGAAGGTCGCCGAGGTGCTGGACGCGGCCTGGAACTACGCGGAGAAGTCGGGCCGCCGGATCTCCATCGAGTACGCGCTGATCAAGGACATCAACGACCAGGCCTGGCGGGCCGACCTGCTCGGCCGGCTGATCAAGAACCAGCGGGTGCACGTCAACCTGATCCCGCTGAACCCGACCCCGGGCTCCAAGTGGACCGCCTCGCGGCCCGAGGACGAGCGCGAGTTCGTCCGCCGGCTCCAGTCGCACGGCGTGCCGACGACCGTCCGCGACACCCGCGGCCAGGAGATCGACGGCGCCTGCGGCCAGCTCGCCGCGGCGGGCTAGCGGCAGCAGTCGGCAGCGGCGGGCGGGCGGCCTAGCGCAGCCCGGCCGCTGCCAGCGCGGCGGTCGCCCCGCCGGTCAGCAGCAGGGTGGTGCCGACCGCCAGGGTGCGCAGCGCGACGGCGCCGAACAGCAGCCGGGGCGAGGCGCCGAGGCGCAGCAGCGCGTCGGTGACGTCCCGGCGGTCGGTGCGGACCTCCGCCAGTCGGGCAGCCACTGCGGCGACCGCGCAGCCCAGGACCAGGCAGGCCTCGACGGCGGGCAGCGCGTCGGCGCTGTCGGGTGTGCCGATCCAGTAGCGGATCGTGGTGAGCACCAGCGCGACGGCGAGGGTGAGCACGGCCAGCGGTGCGCCGAGGCGCGGGGCCTGGGCGGTGAGCCCGCGTCCGGCGAGCAGCCGCAGCGGGGTGGGCCGGCCGACGGCGAGCAGCCGTCCGGTCCAGGCCAGCAGCGGGCCGGTGAGCAGGGCGAGGCCGAGTGCGCCGGCGGCCCAGCCGCCGAGGGCGGCGGTGCTGGTGGTGCCGAGTCCGGCGGGCAGGTGGATGGGCCGGCCGTCGACGGCGGCGCCGGGCCGCAGCGCGATGAGTTCGAGCGCGGCGCCGATCACGCCGAGTCCGATCGGCAGGGCGATCCGCCAGGATCCGAAGCCGGTGCGGGCGCGGGTACGGGTGCCGGGGAGGTCCCCGGTGGCGGGGACCGCGCAGGCGGCGGCGATGCCGGCGGTGAGCGGGACCAGGACGAGCAGGGTGACCGGTGCGGCGGGCGGCAGCGGCACGCCCATGCCGAGGTCGGGGGCGAGCGAGGGCCCGGCGATGTCGTTGCGCAGGACCAGGAAGACCAGCAGGGTGAGCAGGCTGCCGAGGGTGCAGGCGAGGGCGGCCTCGCCGGCGATCAGCGCCCGGATCCGGCGGGAGCCGGCCCCGGCGGCGGTGAGGCCGGCGATCCGCTCGGGCCGGCGGGCGGGTACCGCGCGGGCGGCGACGGCCGCGAACCAGGCGACGGCGGCGAGCGGGGGCAGGCACCAGAGCAGCCGGACCAGCGGGTCGGCGCCGCCGAGCGGGTCGCTCATCGCCCGGCCGAGGGAGCGCAGCAGGAAGGCGGCGACCACGGCGGCGGCCAGTGCGGTGAGCAGCCAGCGGCCGAGGTCGGACACCCGGTAGCCCCGGGCCAGACGGAGATAGAACACGGCGACTCTTTCAGCGGCTCGGTTCGTTCGGCGGCTCGGCGCCGTCAGCGGCGGGTGGCCGTGACGGCGTTCGCTCCGGGGGTCCCGGAGAGGGCGGTGCCGCGCGGGACGGGGGCGGCGGGGGCGGTGAGCCGTCCGTCGACGAGGGCGACGGAGCGGTCCGCGAACCGGACGAGCTCGGGGTCGTGGGTGGCCAGGACGAGGGTGAGCTGGTGCGAGCGGGCCGCGCTGGTCAGTATCCGCAGGACCTGGTCGGCGGCCTCGCGGTGCAGCGGGGCGGTGGGGTCGTCGGCGAAGACGACGGGCGGCAGCGGGGCCAGGGCGCGGGCGACGGAGACCCGCTGGCGCTGGCTCTGGACCAGCCGGTCGGGGCGGTGCCTGGCGAAGTCGCCGACGTCGAGGCGTTCCAGCCATTCGTCGGCGGCCGTGTAGGCGGCCTTGTTCCCCGCTCCGGCGAGCAGCAGCGGCAGGGCGACGTTCTCCCGGGCGGTCAGTTCGGGGACCAGGTGCGGCTCGGAGCCGACGAAGCCGAAGCGGTCGCGGCGCAGCCGTTCGCGGCCGGCCCGGGTGAGGGTGTGCACGGGGGCGCTGTTGAACCAGACCTCGCCCTCGTCGACCGGGAGCTGGGCGGAGAGGCAGCCCAGCAGGGTGCTCTTGCCGGAGCCTCGCGGGCCGGTGACGGCGAGCACCTCGCCGTCGCGGACGCCGAGCGAGATGCCGCGCAGGGCGGGGGTGCCGTGATGGGACTTGACGATCCCTCGGGCCCACAGCACGTCGTTGTCAGGCGGTGCCGCTGACATCAGGTTCCATCCTGGGTGGCCGCAGGGATATGACAGTCGTCAGATTAGAACGACCGGGGCGGGGCGCGGTTGCGGCGCACTGGTCCATCACGGGCAAATCACCCGCATTCAGGCATGTTTGGTCGTACGACTGTGATGTTGCGGCGAGGCGCCGTCGTTTGGTGGGCTGGGCGGGGGAACGCCGAAGGGCGGCCCCGCGGGAAGCGGGACCGCCCTTCGGCGGAGGGTGGGGAAGGAGGATCAGGTGGTCAGATCTTCGCCCACGCGTCGGTGAGGCTGGTCCGCAGGATCTGCTCGATCTCGTCGAAGGTCGACTGGTCGGAGATCAGCGGCGGGGCCAGCTGGATCACCGGGTCGCCACGGTCGTCGGCGCGGCAGTACAGGCCGTTGTCGAAGAGCGCCTTCGACAGGAAGCCGTAGAGCACGCGCTCGACCTCGTCGTCGTTGAACGACTCCTTGGTGACCTTGTCCTTCACGAGCTCGATGCCGTAGAAGTACCCGTTGCCGCGGACGTCGCCGACGATCGGCAGGTCGCGCAGCTTGTTCAGGGTGCCCAGGAAGGCGGCCTCGTTGTCGAGGACCTTCTGGTTCAGGCCCTCGCGCTCGAAGATGTCGAGGTTGGCCAGCGCCACCGCGGAGGAGACCGGGTGGCCGCCGAAGGTGTAGCCGTGCAGGAAGGTGTTGTCACCCTTGTAGAACGGCTCGGCCAGACGGTCCGAGATGATCGTGGCGCCGATCGGGGAGTAGCCCGAGGTCATGCCCTTGGCGCAGGTGATCATGTCGGGCTGGTAGCCGAACTTGTCGGCGCCGAACATGGTGCCGAGGCGGCCGAAAGCGCAGATGACCTCGTCCGAGACCAGCAGCACGTCGTGGCGGTCGCAGATCTCGCGCAGGCGCTGGAAGTACCCGGGCGGCGGCGGGAAGCAGCCGCCGGCGTTCTGCACCGGCTCGACGAAGACGGCGGCGACGGTCTCGGCGCCCTCGTTGAGGATGGCGACCTCGATCTCGTCGGCGCACCAGCGGCCGTACGCCTCGGGGTCGACCGTGCCGTCCGGGCCCTCGAGGAAGGCCGGGGCGCGGTAGATGTTGGTGTTCGGCGCCTTGTGGGTGCCCGGCACCAGCGGCTCGAACGGGGCCTTCAGGCCCGGCAGGCCGGTGATCGACAGGGCGCCCTGCGGGGTGCCGTGGTAGGCGACGGCGCGCGAGATGACCTTGTACTTGGTCGGCTTGCCGGTCAGCTTGAAGTACTGCTTGGCGAGCTTCCAGGCGGTCTCGACCGCTTCGCCGCCACCGGTGGAGAAGAAGACCTTGTTCAGGTCGCCGGGGGCGTAGTTGGCCAGGCGCTCGGCCAGCTCGACGGCCTTCGGGTGGGCGTAGCTCCACACCGGGAAGAAGGCGAGCTCCTTGGCCTGCTTGGCGGCGGCCTCGGCGAGCTCCTCGCGGCCGTGGCCGGCCTGGACGACGAACAGGCCGGCGAGGCCGTCGAGGTACTTGCGCCCCTTGTCGTCCCAGACGTAGGTGCCCTCACCCTTGACGATCGTCGGCACGGGGGAGTTCTCGTACGACGACATGCGGGTGAAGTGCATCCACAGGTGGTCGTAGGCGGTCTTGGAAAGGTCCTTCTGCGCCGGGTCGGCTGTCATCGGGTGCCCCAGGTGTAGGTCTGTTTCCGGAGCTTCAGGTAAACGAAGCTCTCGGTGCTCCGCACGCCGGGAAGCGCGCGGATGCGCTTGTTGATCATTTCGAGCAGGTGCTCGTCGTCCTCGCAGACCAGTTCGGCCAGGAGGTCGAACGAGCCTGCGGTGCAGACGACGTAGTCGACCTCGTCGAGGGCGGCCAGCGCGTCGGCGACGGGCTCGATGTCACCCTCGACCCGGATCCCGACCATCGCCTGGCGGGTGAAGCCGACGGTGAGCGGGTCGGTGACGGCGACGATCTGCATCACGCCTTGGTCGAGCAGCTTCTGGACGCGCTGCCGTACGGCTGCCTCGGACAGGCCGACGGCCTTGCCGATGGCGGCGTACGGGCGGCGCCCGTCCTCCTGGAGCTGCTCGATGATCGCCTTGGAGGCGGCGTCGAGGGGAACGCTGGCGTTCCGGTCGCGGTTGGCCACGCGGCCACTGTGCCTGATCGGGCGCGTGTTCGCAAGCGTGGAAACTGCTGATTTCGTCGTGATCTTGGAAAACGCATGCGGATTTCATTGCCTACGCGGACGCGGCCTGTCGATACCGGCAGTCATCCGGCTACCCTGGCACGGTACGCGCGCGGCCCCGCGAGGCGCTGTGCGTACCGCCACCAGTGGACCGTGCCGTTTCGGGTACGGCCGCTCGGCACCCTTCGTACGTCGGATCCGCCGACGTACCATGGCGCCGGAATCTGCAATGCCGCAGGCCCAGACCGAGGAGAGATCCGTGAGCGACCTTCGCACGCTGCGCAACTACATCAACGGTGAGTTCGTCGACGCGGCAGACGGCCGCACGCTCGACATCGTCGACCCGACCACCGGCGAGGTGTACGCGACGTCGCCGCTGTCCGGTGCCGCGGACGTGGACGCCGCCATGGCCTCCGCTGCCGCCGCTTTCCCGATCTGGCGCGACTCCACCCCGAGCACCCGGCAGAAGCTGCTGCTGAAGATCGCCGACGCGGTGGAGGCCCGGGCCGACGAGATCGTCGACGCCGAGGTGCGCAACACCGGCAAGCCCCGCGGACTGACCCTCTCCGAGGAGATCGGCCCGATGGTGGACCAGATCCGCTTCTTCGCCGGTGCCGCCCGCCTGCTGGAGGGCAAGGCCGCCGGTGAGTACATGGACGGGATGACCTCGATCGTCCGCCGCGAGCCGGTCGGCGTCTGCGCCCAGGTCGCGCCGTGGAACTACCCGATGATGATGGCCGTCTGGAAGTTCGCCCCGGCCATCGCCGCGGGCAACGCCGTGGTCCTGAAGCCCTCGGACACCACCCCGGCCTCCACCGTGCTGCTGGCCGAGATCATCGGCGGCATCCTCAAGGACCTGGAGCTGCCGGCCGGCGTCTTCAACGTCATCTGCGGCGACCGCGAGACCGGCAAGCTGATGGTCGAGCACCGGACCCCGGCGATGGCCTCCATCACCGGCTCGGTCCGGGCAGGCATCCAGGTCGCCGAGTCGGCCTCCAAGGACGTCAAGCGCGTCCACCTGGAGCTGGGCGGCAAGGCCCCGGTCGTGGTCTTCGAGGACGCCGACATCGCCGAGGCCGTCGAGGGCATCTCGGTGGCGGGCTACTTCAACGCGGGCCAGGACTGTACCGCCGCCACCCGCGTGCTGGTGCACGAGTCGATCCACGACGCCTTCGTCGAGGCGCTGGCCAAGGCCGCGGCCGAGACCAAGACCGGCGGCGTGGACGACGAGGACGTGCTGTACGGCCCGCTGAACAACGCCAACCAGCTGAAGCAGGTCGCCGGCTTCATCGAGCGGCTGCCCGCCCACGCCAAGGTCGAGGCCGGTGGCCACCGGGTCGGCGACAAGGGCTACTTCTACGCCCCGACCGTCGTCTCCGGCCTGAACCAGGACGACGAGATCATCCAGAACGAGGTCTTCGGCCCGGTCATCACCGTGCAGAAGTTCACCGACGAGGACCAGGCCGTCGAGTACGCCAACGGCGTCGAGTTCGCGCTGGCCTCCTCGGTGTGGACCAAGGACCACGCGCGCGCCATGCGGATGTCGCGCCGCCTGGACTTCGGCTGCGTCTGGATCAACACCCACATCCCGCTGGTCGCCGAGATGCCGCACGGCGGCTTCAAGAAGTCCGGCTACGGCAAGGACCTGTCGTCGTACGGGTTCGAGGACTACACCCGCGTGAAGCACGTGATGACCGCGATCTAGCGGGTCGGGACCGTCGGGCGCAGTATGACCGCGATCTGGCGGGTCGGGACCGTTCTGCGCAGTATGACCGCGATCTAGCGGGTCAGGACCGTCGGGCGCTGGATGACCGCGATCTGATGCAGGACGTCGGTCGTACGAACCGACCATGGGCCCGGGTCTTTTCGACCCGGGCCCTGTGTCTTTGCATCCTGTCGACGGATCGGGTGACCGGCTGACAGGATGGAACTGCACTTCGGGGGCGGTCCGCCCTAGCCTTACCGGCATGAGCATCCCCACCGCTGACCCGGCCGCCGGGAAGGCCGTCAAGGCCGCCGACCGCGCGCACGTCTTCCACTCGTGGTCCGCCCAGGCGCTGATCGACCCCCTCGCGGTGGCCGGCGCCGAGGGCTCGTACTTCTGGGACTACGACGGCAACCGCTACCTCGACTTCTCGTCGCAGCTGGTCAACACCAACATCGGCCACCAGCACCCGAAGGTGGTCGCCGCGATCCAGGAGCAGGCGGCGAAGCTCTGCACCATCGCCCCCGGCTTCGCGGTCGAGGCGCGCAGCGAGGCCGCCCGGCTGATCGCCGAGCGCACCCCCGGCGACCTGGACAAGATCTTCTTCACCAACGGCGGCGCCGAGGCCAACGAGAACGCCATCCGGCTGGCCCGGCTGCACACCGGCCGGCAGAAGGTCCTGGCCACCTACCGCTCGTACCACGGCGCCACCGCCAACGCGATCGCCCTCACCGGTGACCCGCGGCGCTGGGCCAACGAGACCGGCGTCTCCGGCGTCGTGCACTTCTGGGGCCCCTACGCCTACCGCTCCAACTTCCACGCCGAGAACGAGGCGCAGGAGTGCGAGCGCGCGCTGCGGCACCTGGAGGAGCTGATCGCGTTCGAGGGCCCGGGCACCGTCGCGGCGGTCATCCTGGAGACCGTGGTCGGCACCGCCGGCATCCTGGTCCCGCCGCCGGGCTACCTGGCCGGGGTCCGGGAGATCTGCGACCGGCACGGCATCGTGTTCATCCTGGACGAGGTGATGGCCGGCTTCGGCCGCACCGGCGAGTGGTTCGCCGCCGACCACTGGGGCGTCACCCCGGACCTGCTCACCTTCGCCAAGGGCGTCAACTCCGGCTACGTGCCGCTGGGCGGCGTGGCGATCAGCGCCGAGATCGCGGCCACCTTCGCCGAGCGGGCGTTCCCCGGCGGGCTCACCTACTCCGGCCACCCGCTGGCCTGCGCCTCCGCGGTGGCGACCATCAACACCATGGCGGAGGAGGGCATCGTCGAGAACGCGAAGCACATCGGCGAGACCGTCCTCGGCCCCGGCCTGCGCGAGCTGGCCGAGCGTCACCCGTCGGTCGGCGAGGTCCGCGGCCTCGGCGTGTTCTGGGCGCTCGACCTGGTGAAGGACCGGGAGACCCGCGAGCCGCTGGTGCCGTACAACGCGGCCGGCGCCGCCAACGCGCCGATGGCCGAGCTGGCCGCGGCCTGCAAGCAGCGCGGCCTCTGGCCGTTCGTCAACATGAACCGCTTCCACGTCGTCCCGCCGTGCACCGTCACCGAGGAGGAGGCCAAGAGCGGCCTCGCGGTGCTGGACGAGGTGCTGTCGCTCACCGACGCGCACACCGTCTGACGTACCTCCCAGGACGGCCCCGGGCGGGGCCCGTCGTCGAACCCCTCGCGGGTGGCGACGACGGGCCCGTGCGCGCCCGGGGCCGTCCCACGTTCCGGAAGGCTCCCCCATGCGCAGCAGCTCCACCCTGACCCGCCGTCCGTCCGACTCCCCGGCGATCCGCCGGCGTTCCGTGCTCGGTGGGGCCGCGCTGCTCGGCGCCGGCACGCTGACCGGCTGCGGGATCCCGTCCGCGTACGTCGCCGAGGACCGCCGCTCGGTGCCGGACCGCTCGGAGAGCGACCGGCGGCTCGCCTTCTCCAACTGGACGCAGTACATCGACACCGACGACAAGGGCGGGCGCCCGACGCTGGACGCCTTCGTCCGGGAGACCGGGATCGAGGTCGCCTACACCGAGGACATCAACGACAACGACGAGTTCTTCGGCAAGATCAGCCCGGTGCTCACCCAGGGCGCCGACCCCGGCCGGGACCTGATGGTGGTCAGCGACTGGATGGCCGGGCGGTACGTCTCGCTGGGCTGGGTGCAGGCCATGGACCGGGCCGGCCAGCCCAACGTCACCGCCAATCTGGACCCGCAGCTCGCCGACCCGGCCTTCGACCCCGGGCGCCGGCGCAGCGTGCCGTGGCAGTCCGGGATCACCGGCATCGCGTACAACCGCAAGGCGCTCGGCCGGGAGATCAGGTCCACCGCCGACCTGTGGGCGCCGGATCTCAAGGGCCGGGTCACGCTGTTCGCCGGACTGGACGAGGCGCTCGGGCTGCTGATGCTCTCCCAGGGCGCGGATGTCGCGACGTTCGGCGACGACGACGCGGACAAGGCGATGGACCTGGTGCAGAAGATGGTCGACACCGGCCACGTCCGCCGCTTCACCGGCAACGACTACACCAGCGACCTCGCCTCCGGCGCCGCGCTCGCCTGCCAGGCCTACTCCGGCGACGCGGTCCAACTCACCGCCGAGAACCCGGACATCGAGTTCGTGGTGCCGGAGGAGGGCGGCGAGCTGTGGGCGGAGAGCCTGATGATCCCCAACCGGGCCGTCCACAAGCGCAACGCCGAGCTGCTGATCGACTACTACTACCGGCCCGAGGTGGCCGCCGAACTGGCCGCCTTCGTCCAGTACATCTGCCCGGTGCCGGCCGCCCGCGAGGTGCTGGCGGCCAGTGGGGACAAGGAGAAGGCCGAACTCGCCGAGAACCCGCTGGTCTTCCCGACCGAGGAGATGCGCGCCCGGCTGCGCACCATGCGCGACGTCACCTCGGAGGAGCGGCCCCGGCTGCACAAGGTCTGGGGGCGCATCACCGGGGTGTGACGCGCCCCCGGGGCCGGCGCCCCGGCCGGCCCCGGGCCCGGGTTTCAGCGGCGGACGGCGTCCAGGGCGAGCAGCGCCACGTGCAGGGAGAGGCAGGACTCGACCTGGTCGAGGTCGACGCCGAGGATCCGTTCGACCTTGTGCAGCCGGTCGTAGAAGGACGGCCGGGACAGGTGCGCGGCGTCCGCGGCGGCCGACTTGTTCCGGCCCTGCTCCAGGTAGATCCGCAGCATCTGCACCAACTGGCCGTTGTGCTCGGCGTCGTGGGCCAGCAGCGGGCCCAGCTCCCGCTCCACGTAGGTCTGCAGCCGGGCGTCGTCGCGCAGCAGGTGGAGCAGGCCGCGCAGCCGGACGTCCGGCAGCCGGTAGTAGGAGGAGGTGCGGCCGCCGCCGGGCGCGTCGTGCAGGGCGGCGTCGGCGACCTGGGTGGCCTCCAGCAGGGTGCGCCGGGCGTCGCGGACCGAGCCGACCGAGGATCCGACCGCGACCACCGGGCCCGCCGGGTCGGCGCCCTCCCGGCCGGCCTCGGCGGACATCCGGCGCAGGGTGGCGGAGAAGGCGTCCAGCGAGGCGTGCTCCTCCTGCTGGGCGCCGAGTGAGATCAGCAGGCCGACGGCCTCGTCGTCCAGTGAGCCGACCAGGGCGGAGAGCCGGCTGGCCCGGACCGCGCTCGCGGCCAGTTCGGTGAAGTCGCGCAGCCGGGCCTGTGCCTCCAGCGCGGCCGGGATCGGCCCGCGCCGCTGCCGCAGCACCACGCCGACCAGTCGCCGGCCCTCCAGCGGGACGCCCAGCGCCTGGGCGCGCAGCGCCGCCTCGGAGACGGTCAGCGCGTGGGTGAGGATGCCGGACAGCAGGGTGCGGTGGGTCTGCCGCTCCAGGCTCTCCCGGTCGCGCACCACCAGCCGGTTGAGCGCCAGCGCGGACGCGCCGCGCTCCAGCAGCATGGTGTGCGGGTGTGCCTCGCCCTCGGGCAGCGGGCCGGGCTCCTGGACCAGCACCAGCCGCCCCCAGTCCTGGCCGCGGGCGCCGACGGTGGTGACCAGCCAGCCGCTGCGCGGGTCGTGGCCGGTGCGGCCGGCCGGACGGACCCCGCGCGAGCGGCGCTCCCAGTCCTCCAGCACCTCGGCCTCCGGACGCCCGGCGGTGTCGTGGGCGAGCACCTGGTGGGCCAGGTTCTCCAGGACGACCGGGGCGCCCGCCATCCGGGCCACCTGCCGGATCACCTCGGGCGGTTCGGCGCCCTCCACCACCAGCTCGTTGAACACCTGGTGGACGGACTCGGAGACGCGCAGCTGCTCCAGCTGGGCGTTGACGACCAGCGCGTGCACGGCCTCGGTGACGGCGACGAAGCGCAGCTCGCGGCGGAGCGTGATCAGCGGCAGCCCGCGCTGCTCGGCGGCGTTGACCAGGGCGCGGGGGAGCGCGTCGAAGTAGCGCCGCCCGAACTCGACGACCAGGCCGGCCACCCCGACGTCGTCCAGCTCGTGGACGTAGCGGGCCAGGCCCTCGCGGTCCTCGGGCAGCGCGATGCCGGTGGTGAGCACCAGTTCGCCGCCCCGGAGCATCCCGGCGACGTCGGGCAGTTCGCTGACGTGGACCCAGCGGACCGGCCGCTCCAGGCGGTCGGCGCCGGCCACGACCTGGGGCAGGCCGCGCCGCATCACCTCCAGGTCGAGTACGCGGGCGACGGTGGGGAGCATCGCGGGCCTCCGTGGCCGTGGGGGCCAGAGTGGGGGATCGGGGGGTGTCGGGGTGGTGATGGGGGTGGTGCGTGGTGCCTGCCGGTCAGAGTGTCAGGTGAATCATCCATCCCCACGACGACCTGTCGCCCTGCCGGGACCCTTGCACCCTGTAAGGCGCTTCGTATCGAGATTGCCGCAGTGACCCTTGTCACGCCCGGGCCGCACCGGGCATGGTCAGCGGGTCGGCTGTGGCGAAAAACCGACCCCACAGCGGAATCCGTCGCGTTGACCAGAACGCAACCGTGGAATCCCTTGTCCGGAGCGAGCCGGACTGCCAGGATCGCGCAACCCCGATGATCGACAGGACGGCGTCCCGCGCCCCGCAGACCCCCACCTGCGGAGACGGCGCTCCGCCGCCCGGTCGTACCACCGGCACTTGGAGGAACCAGATGGACCTGACCGACTTCGGCGCGGGCGCGCAGTACATCGCCGGCCGCCGGACCCGGGGGAGCGGCGAGCCCTTCCAGGTCGTCAACCCCGCCGACGGCAGCGTGGTCGAGCAGGTCGCCCTGGCCGGCACCGGGGACGTCGACGCGGCCGTCGCCGCCGCGAAGGCCGCCCTGCCCGGCTGGTCCTCGGCCACCCCGGGCGCCCGTTCCGAGGCGCTGACCCGGCTGGCCGCGGTGCTGGCCGGGGCCGCCGACGACCTCGCCCGGGTGGAGACCGCGCAGACCGGGAAGCCGGTCAAGCTGGCCACCGAGTTCGACGTCCCCGGCACGGTCGACAACGCCGCGTTCTTCGCCGGCGCCGCCCGCAACCTGGAGGGCAAGGCGGCCGGCGAGTACTCCGGCGACCACACCTCGTACGTGCGGCGCGAGGCGATCGGCGTGGTCGGCTCGATCTCGCCGTGGAACTACCCGCTGCAGATGGCCGCCTGGAAGATCCTCCCGGCGATCGCGGCGGGCAACACCATCGTGCTCAAGCCGGCCGAGCTGACCCCGCTGACCTCGCTGATGTTCGCCGCGGCCTGTACCGAGGCGGGCATCCCGGACGGCGTGGTCAACGTGGTCACCGGCGCCGGGCGCACCGCCGGCGAGCACCTGGTCGGGCACCCGGGCGTCGCGATGGTCTCCTTCACCGGCTCCACCGCGGTCGGCCGGCGGGTCGCCGAGATCGCCACCGCGGGCGTCAAGCGCACCCACCTGGAGCTCGGCGGCAAGGCCCCCTTCGTGGTCTTCGACGACGCCGACCTGGACGCCGCCGTGCACGGAGCCGTCGCCGCCTCGCTGATCAACGGCGGCCAGGACTGCACCGCCGCCACCCGCGCCTACGTCCAGCGCCCGCTGTACGACGCCTTCGTGGCCGGGGTGGCCGAGCTGTACGCGGCGATCCGGATCGGCGACCCGCTGAACCCGTACACCGACCTCGGCCCGTTGGTCTCCTACGCCCACCGGGACCGGGTGGCCGGTTTCGTGGAGCGCGCCCGCTCGTACGCCACCGTGGTCACCGGCGGCCGGGTGCCCACGACCGGCCACGACGGCCACGACCTCACCCGCGGCGCGTACTACCCGCCGACCCTGGTCACCGGCGCGGCCCAGGACAGCGAGGTCGTCCAGGGCGAGATCTTCGGCCCGGTGCTGGTCGTGCTGCCCTTCGACGGCGACGACGAGGGCCTGCGGCTGGCCAACGACACCCCGTACGGCCTGGCCGCCTCCGCTTGGACGAGCAACGTGCACCGCTCGCTGCGCGCCACCCGGGAGCTGGCGGCCGGGTGCGTCTGGGTCAACGACCACATCCCGATCATCAGCGAGATGCCGCACGGCGGCTACAAGGCGTCCGGCTACGGCAAGGACATGTCCCAGTACTCGCTGGACGAGTACACCCAGGTCAAGCACGTCATGTTCGACACCACCGCGGTGGCCCGCAAGGACTGGCACCGCACCGTCTTCGGAGACAGATAACCCCCGGACGAGGGCGCTTCCCCCACGCCCCTTCATCTCCCCAGGAGGCCCGTTCCATGGCGTTCAACGAGCTCACCGACGGTCTGCCCGAACCGGTCCGCAGGGCCTGGGAGCGCAGTCTGACCAGCGGCCGGGCCGCGCTCGGCCGCCGCGCCCTGCTGCGCGCCGCCGCCCTGACCGCCGGAGCGGGCACCCTCGCCGCCTGCGGGATCCCGGCGGCTCCCCGGGCGACCGGCGACTCGACCGCGAACGCCGCCAAGGACCTCTCGGACACGCAGAAGGAGGTCGCCTTCTCCAACTGGCCGCTCTACGTGGACACCGACGAGAAGGACAAGGAGAAGCACGGCACCCTGGAGGCCTTCACCCAGGCCACCGGGATCAAGGTCAGGTACACCGAGGACGTCAACGACAACGTCGAGTTCTTCGGCAAGATCAAGCCGCAGCTCGCCTCCGGCCAGGACACCGGCCGCGACCTGGTGGTGCTCACCGACTGGATGGCCGCCCGGCTGATCCGGCTCGGCTGGGTCCAGAAGCTCAACCCGGCGAACGTCACCACCGCGATCACCAATGTCGAGCCGCGCTTCCGCGCCCCCGACTGGGACCCGGGGCGGCTCTACTCCTACCCGTGGGCCGGCATCCAGACCGTGGTCGCCTACAACCGGAAGGCGACCAAGGGCAAGGAGGTCACCAGCGTCTCGCAGCTGCTGGACGACCCCGAGCTGAAGGGCCGGGTCACCTTCCTCTCCGAGATGCGCGACAGCATCGGGATGGTCCTGCTGGACCAGGGCAAGGACACCGCGAAGTTCACCGCCGACGACTTCGACGGCGCGGTCGCCCGGCTGCAGAAGGCCGTCGACAGCAAGCAGATCCGCCGCTTCACCGGCAACGACTACGGCCAGGAGCTGTCCTCCGGCGACATCGCGGCCTGCATCGCCTGGGGCGGGGACCTGATCCAGTTGCGCGCCGACAACCCGGACATCGAGTTCGTCATCCCGGAGAAGGGCTTCATCTCCTCCACCGACAACCTGCTGGTCCCGGCGAAGGCGCAGCACAAGACGAACGCCGAGAAGCTGATCGACTTCTACTATCAGCCGAAGATCGCGGCGCAGCTGGTCGCGGGCATCGGCTTCGTCTCCGCCGTCACCGGGATGAAGGACGAGCTCGCCACCCTCGCCCCGGACAGCGCGGCCAACCCGCTGGTCGTACCCACCCCCGAGATGGCGGCCAAGGCGCACGTGTTCCGCACCCTCACCGAGACCGAGGAGAGCGACTTCGAGCAGAAGTTCTCCAAGCTCATCGGCGCCTGACCCCCACTCCCGGCAGCGAACCCAGGAAGACACCCACCCCATGACAGACCAGCAGCGCGACGCGGCCGTCGGCGGCGACGTCCGGCTCACCGGCATCGGCAAGACCTACGGCTCCTTCACCGCCGTCCACCCGCTCGACCTGACCGTCCCCCAGGGCTCCTTCTTCGCCCTGCTCGGCGCCTCCGGCTGCGGCAAGACCACCACCCTGCGCATGATCGCCGGCCTGGAGGAGCCCACCAGCGGAACCGTGCTGATCGGCGGCCAGGACGTCACCGCCCTGCCCCCGTACAAGCGGCCGGTGAACACCGTCTTCCAGAGTTACGCCCTCTTCCCGCACCTGGACATCTTCGAGAACGTCGCCTTCGGCCTGCGCCGGCGCGGCCGGAAGGACGTCAGGAAGCAGGTCGAGGACATGCTGGAACTGGTCGAACTCGGCCAGTACGCCCGGCGCAAGCCGCACCAGCTCTCCGGCGGCCAGCAGCAGCGCGTCGCCGTCGCCCGCGCGCTGATCAACCACCCGCAGGTGCTGCTCCTGGACGAGCCGCTCGGCGCGCTCGACCTCAAGCTCCGCCGCCAGATGCAGCTGGAGCTCAAGCGGATCCAGACCGAGGTCGGCATCACCTTCGTGCACGTCACCCACGACCAGGAGGAGGCCATGACGATGGCCGACACCATCGCGGTGATGAACGGCGGCCGGGTCGAGCAGCTGGGCGCGCCCGCCGAGCTGTACGAGAACCCCGCCACCACCTTCGTGGCCAACTTCCTCGGCCAGTCCAACCTGCTGTCCGCCGAGGTCACCGGCAGCGAGGGCGGCGACCTGCTGCTGAGCGCGGCCGGCGCCCGCCTCACCGTGCCGAAGGCGCGCTGCGCCACCGGGGCCAAGCGCGTGCACCTCGGCGTGCGCCCGGAGAAGATCACCATCACGCACGCCTCCGAGGCGGTCGCGGACGGCCGCAACAAGCTGGCCGGCACGGTGCTCGACTCCAGCTTCATCGGCGTCTCCACCCAGTACGTGGTGCGCACCGACGGCGGCCAGGAGGTCACCGTCTTCGAGCAGAACATGGAGCGCGACGCCCGGGTCGTCCCCGGTGCCGCCGTCCTGCTGCACTGGAACCCGGCGCACGCCTTCGCCCTGGACGCCTCGCAGGCGATCGACGCGGGCACCGGGGAGGAGGCCGCATGACCGCCACCACCCCGGCCGCTCCGGCGCAGGCGATACCCCCCGACGGCGGCCCCCTCGCGAAGGACGGGCCCAAGCCCCGGCGCAAGCTCACCCCGTACTGGCTGCTGCTGCCCGGCATCGCCTGGCTGGTCGTGTTCTTCGCGGTCCCGATGGTCTACCAGGCGTCCACCTCGCTGCAGACCGGCTCGCTCGAAGCCGGCTTCAAGGTCACCTGGCACCTCTCGACCTACTGGGACGCGCTGGTCGAGTACAAGTGGCACTTCGTCCGCTCGTTCTCCTACGCCGCCGTCGCCACCGCGCTCTGCCTGGCCGTCGGCTACCCGCTCGCGTACACGATCGCCTTCAAGGCGAGCAAGCGCTGGCGCAACGTCATCCTGATCCTGGTCATCGCGCCGTTCTTCACCAGCTTCCTGATCCGCACGCTGGCCTGGAAGACCATCCTGTCCGACGGCGGCCCGGTGGTCGGCGCGCTCAACGCGCTGCACGTCCTGGACCTCACCAACCTGGTCGGCCTCACCTCCGGCGACCGGGTGCTCGCGACGCCGCTCGCGGTGGTCTGCGGTCTGACCTACAACTTCCTGCCGTTCATGATCCTTCCGCTGTACACCTCGCTGGAGCGGATCGACCCGCGCCTGCACGAGGCGGCCGGCGACCTCTACGCCCGGCCGTTCACCACCTTCCGCAAGGTCACCTTCCCGATCTCGCTGCCGGGCGTGGTCGCGGGTACCCTGCTGACCTTCATCCCGGCCTCCGGCGACTACATCAACGCCCAGCTGCTGGGCTCGCCGAGCGAGCAGATGGTCGGCAACGGCATCCAGAAGCAGTTCCTGAACGTGCTCGACTACCCCACGGCGGCAGCGCTGAGCTTCATCCTGATGGCCCTGATCCTGGGCATGGTGACGGTCTACATGCGCAAGGCCGGGACGGAGGATCTGGTCTGATGTCCCGAATCCTGAAGTGGGTCCGCGCCCACCTGGTGGTGCTGGCCGGCGTGCTGGCACTCGCCTACCTGGTGCTCCCCAACCTGGTCGTGCTCGCCTTCTCGTTCAACAAGCCGGTGGGCAAGTTCAACTACGAGTGGAACGAGTTCTCCACCGACGCCTGGACCAACCCCTGCGGCGTGGCCGACATGTGCCAGTCGCTCTCGCTCAGCCTGCAGATCGCGGTGCTCGCCACCATCGGCGCCACCGTCCTCGGCACCATGGTCGCCTTCGCCCTGGCCCGCTACCGCTTCCGCGGGCGCTCGGCCACCACCGCGATGATCTTCTTGCCGATGGCCATGCCCGAGGTGGTCATGGCCGCCTCGCTCGGGACGCTCTTCCTCAACATGCGCATCCCGTTCGGCTTCACCACCATCCTCATCGCGCACATCATGTTCTGCCTCAGCTTCGTGGTGACGGCGGTCAAGGCGCGGGTGATGAGCATGGACCCGAGGCTCGAACAGGCCGCGCAGGACCTCTACGCGACCCCCGTCCAGACCTTCCTCCGGGTCACGCTGCCGCTGGCGGCACCCGGCATCGCGGCGGGCGCGCTGCTCAGCTTCGCGCTCTCCTTCGACGACTTCATCATCACCCAGTTCAACTCGGGCCCGACCACGGTCACCTTCCCGATGTTCGTCTGGGGCGCCTCGCAGCGCGGCATCCCGGTGCAGGTGAACGTCATCGGCACCGCGATGTTCCTCGCCGCCGTCGCGCTGACCGTCGTCGGCCAGTGGCTCGGCAACCGCAGGAAGGCCGCCGCCTGACGTACGGTCGGTCAGCGGTGGCTCGTCACATCACCTATCCGTAGAAAGTGGCTGATAATGCATGGACTCCGCCCGCGCGCTCAGTGACGCCAGGCCCACCCCCTTCTGGCTGGAGGATCCCGGCCGGCCGGCGGCGCAGCCCGCCCTGGTCGGCGACACCACCTGCGACCTGCTGGTCGTCGGCGGCGGCTACTCCGGCCTGTGGACCGCCCTCATCGCCAAGGAACGCGACCCCTCGCTGGACGTCGTGCTGGTCGAGGGCAACGAGGTCGGGTGGGCCGCGTCCGGGCGCAACGGCGGGTTCTGCGCGGCCAGCCTCACCCACGGCTTCGGCAACGGCCTGGAGCGCTGGCCGTCCGAACTCGCCCGGCTGGAGAGCCTCGGTGCCGCCAACCTCGACGGCATCGAGGCCACCCTCAAGCGCTACGGCATCGACGCCGAGTGGGAGCGCACCGGCGAGATCGACGTCGCCACCCAGCCCCACCAGGTCGAGGAGCTGCACGAGGTCGCCGAGGCGATCGCCCGCTACGGCCTCGACATCACCGTCCTGGACGCCGACCAGGTGCGTGCCGAGGTGAACTCGCCGACCTTCCTCGGCGGCCTCTGGGACAAGGAGGGCGTGGCCATGGTCCACCCCGCCAAGCTCGCCTGGGGCCTCAAGGACGCCTGCCTGAGCCAGGGCGTGCGGATCCACGAGCACACCCGGGCCACCGACCTGCGGGAGTACGGCAGCGGCATGTCCGTGCGCACCCCGTACGGCCGGGTCTTCGCCCGCCGGGTCGCGCTCGGCACCAACGTGTTCCCGTCGCTGCTCAAGCGGGTCCGCCCGTACATCGTGCCGGTCTACGACTACGCGCTGATGACCGAGCCGCTCACCGAGGAGCAGCTCGCCTCGATCGGCTGGCGGGGACGGCAGGGGCTCGGCGACAGCGCCAACAAGTTCCACTACTTCCGGCTCTCCGCCGACAACCGGATCCTCTGGGGCGGCTACGACGCGGTCTACCACTACGGAGGCCACGTCCGGCACGAGTACGACCAGCGGCCGGAGACCTTCCGCACCCTGTCGGAGCACTTCTTCCGCTGCTTCCCGCAGCTGGAGGGCCTGCGCTTCACCAACGCCTGGGGCGGCGCGATCGACACCTGCAGCCGGTTCTCGGCGTTCTTCGACACCGGGTACCGGGGCAAGGTCGCGTACGCGGTCGGCTACACCGGGCTCGGCGTCGGCGCGACCCGCTTCGGCGCCGAGGTGATGCTCGACCTCCTCGCCGGCGAGCGCACCGAGCGCACCTCGCTGGAGATGGTCCGCAGCAAGCCGCTGCCGTTCCCGCCCGAGCCGGTGCGCTGGGCCGGGATCGAGATCACCACCCGCTCGCTGGAGCGCGCCGACCGCACAGGCGGCCACCGCAACCTCTGGCTGCGCACGCTCGACCGCCTCGGGCTGGGCTTCGACAGCTGACCCCGGGCAGCCGGCCCGCCGGGCAGTCGATGCCCCGGGCAGTCGGTTCCCCCGGGGACCTTCCACCGGGACCCGTGTAAGAGGGACCCGCCGTTCGCCTCTCCTTGGTGACGGCGGGTCTCGGTCTTTCCCCGCCGTACCGAACAGTACGAACGGCAAGAAGCGGGGACAGACATGGAGAGCACCGGACTGCACTGGCTCGCCCAGGTGGCACCGGACCCGGAGTCCTTCCGGGAGCAATGGGAGCGCACCGGGCTGGGCCTGATGCTGCTGCCCGCGGGCCGCCGCTGGGACGTCCTCTCCGTCCCCGGACGGCTCGGGCACCCGGCCCTGGACATCCTGGACGGCGGCGGCTCCTGCGGCCCGGTCCTCACCGACTTCGGCGAGGAGCGCGTCAGCTTCCTGGTGCCGGTCGGCACCGCCGCCCGCTGGATCGGCACGGGCGTGCGCGGCGCGGGGGAGGGCACCTGGATCGTCGTCCCGCACCCCGGTCGCAGCAGCCGGGGGGTGCGCTGGCTCGTCCCGCCGGACGGCTCCGGGCGGCTGAACGACCCGGTGCTGCTGGAGCTCGCCCTGCACGAGGCGGCGGCGGGGCTCGGCGGGGGGTGAGCCGGGCGAGCCGGACGTGAGCCGGGGTCGGGCTGCGGATGGGTCGTGGACGGGGCACGGTCGGGTCGGATGTGCGTCGGGGGCGGGTCGGGGCGGGTCGGGGGTGAACGGCCTCGCGTGGCGCGCGTGGGGGGCGGTCGCGTCAGACTGGAGGCGTGACCACCGCCCCGCACGCCGTCGACGCGTCCCTGCGACCGGGCCCCGCCCAGCTGCGCCTGGCCGCACTGGCCGCGCCGGTCTGCCGGCGGTACGGCCTCGCCCTGGCGGGCGGGCACGCGCTGCGCGGCCACGGTGTCGCGGCCTGTGCGCAGGACGGGCTCACCCTGGCGACCGGCACCGCCGACCTGCCGGAGGTGGCCGACGCGCTGGCGGAGGCCTACCGGGCGGCGGGCGGCGGCGTGGCCGAGCGGCAGGGCACGCCGCGGCTGCGGCAGCTCACCGTCCGGCTGGCGCTGGGCGGGCGGTCGCACTCGGTCGAGCTGCGGAAGGAGCCGCTGGGCCACCGGCCGGTCCTGCTCGACCTCGGTGCGCCCGGGCCGGACGAGCCCCCGGTGGTCCTGCCCGCCGTCGCCCTGGAGGACGCGGCGGCGCTGACCACCGCGCTGCTCGTGGACCGCGGCATGCCGCGCGACCTGATCGACGTCCACGCCCTCACCGGCGACTACCGGGAGGGCGAACTGCTGGCACTGGCCGGTGAGTTGGACCCGGACTTCCAGCCTGCCGGGCTCGCCGACCGGCTGGAGACGCTCGCCGAGGCGGCGGACGGGCGGTTCCGCGCCCGGGGCGTACCAGCCGAGGCGGTGGGCGGACTGAAGCGGTGGGCGCTGGGCTGGGCGCAGGACCTCCGGCTGGACCTGCTGGAGACCCGGGAGGCGGCGGACGGGCTGCACGACCCCTACCTGGAGGAGCCGTCCGCCGAGGATCCCTTCCCGGCGGACCCCGGTTCGGAGGGTACGGACCCGGGCCGGGAGGGCGGGGAGAGCTGAGCCCCGCAGGGCGCGGCCACACGTTCGGAGTAACGACCGGACGACCTGTAAGGCTGAATCCGAGATCCCCGTCAGCCTGTTCGTTGAGCCCGGCCGGGGCGGCGACCAGACTGGAAGACGAAAGCGGTAGCCCCGTGAATTCCCGTCGCCCGGCCCCCTCGCGGGCGGCGCCAGGCCGGACCGGTGGCAGGACGCCGCCCGGGACTTCGGAGGCAGACGTACCTTGAGCAAGCACATCATTCACTGGATCGGCGGCACGCCGGTCGCCACTGCCGGTGCGGCCCCCCGTCGGGGCGACATCTTCGACCCGGCCACCGGCCAGGTCGCCGGCCAGGTCGACTTCGCCGGGATCGCCGAGGTCGACCAGGCCGTGGCCGCCGCCGCCTCGGCCTTCACCGAGTGGCGGGCCGCCTCGGTCGCCAAGCGGTCGACGGTGCTCTTCGCCTTCCGCGAGCTGCTGAACGCCCGCCGCGACGAGCTGGCCTCGATCATCGTGGCGGAGCACGGCAAGGTGCACTCCGACGCCCTGGGCGAGATCGCCCGCGGCCTGGAGGTCGTGGAGTACGCCTGCGGCATCCCGCAGCTGCTCAAGGGCGGCTTCACCGAGCAGGCCTCCACCGGCATCGACGTCTACTCGATCCGCCAGCCGCTCGGCCCGGTCGCGATCATCTCGCCGTTCAACTTCCCGGCCATGGTGCCGATGTGGTTCTTCCCGATCGCCATCGCGGCCGGCAACACCGTCGTGCTGAAGCCTTCGGAGAAGGACCCGTCGGCGGCCAACTTCCTCGCCGGGCTGTGGAAGGAAGCGGGCCTGCCGGACGGCGTCTTCAACGTCGTGCACGGCGACAAGGTGGCCGTCGACCGCCTGCTGGAGCACCCGGACATCAAGTCCGTCAGCTTCGTCGGCTCCACCCCGATCGCCCGCTACGTCTACGAGACCGGCACCCGCTACGGCAAGCGCGTGCAGGCCCTGGGCGGCGCCAAGAACCACATGCTGGTCCTGCCCGACGCCGACCTGGACCTCGCCGCCGACGCGGCCGTCAACGCCGGGTTCGGCGCGGCCGGCGAGCGCTGCATGGCGGTGTCCGTCCTGGTCGCGGTCGACCCGATCGGCGACGAGCTGGTCGAGAAGATCAAGCAGCGGATCGCCACCCTGAAGGTCGGCCCCGGCTGCAACGGCGACTCCGAGATGGGCCCGCTGGTCACCGGCCAGCACCGCGACAAGGTCACCTCCTACGTGGAGTCCGGTGTCGCCGACGGCGCCGAGCTCGCCGTGGACGGCCGCAAGCACCCGATCACGGCCGAGGACGAGAGCGGAACCCCGACCACCGACGGCTTCTGGCTCGGCCCGACCCTGTTCGACCACGTGAAGCCCGGCATGTCCGTCTACAACGACGAGATCTTCGGCCCGGTCCTCTCGGTCGTGCGGGTCGCCTCCTACGACGAGGGCCTGGCGCTGATCAACGCCAACCCCTACGGCAACGGCACCGCCCTCTTCACCAACGACGGCGGCGCGGCCCGGCGCTTCCAGTTCGAGGTGGAGGTCGGCATGGTCGGCATCAACGTGCCGATCCCGGTGCCGGTCGCCTACTACTCCTTCGGCGGCTGGAAGGCCTCCCTGTTCGGCGACGCCCACGCGTACGGCCCCGACGGCGTGCACTTCTTCACCCGGGGCAAGGCGGTGACCCAGCGCTGGCTGGACCCGTCGCACGGCGGCATCAACCTGGGCTTCCCCACCAACAGCTGACCCTCGGCGCCACCGGCCGGCCGGACCCCTCTCCCCGGGGCCCGGCCGGCCTCCTTGCGTGCCGGTTGCGTCCACCCGCCGAAACGCGTACAGTTCTTCGAGCTGCCTGACAGGGAGAACCGGACACGCTTGTGCGCGGACGGTCCCGGGGCGGCCAATCCCTGAAACACCACTTCCGGTTCGTTCCGATCGTTTTCGCATTCCTGCGTGACGGTGGGGGCTTATTCGGCGTGCTCGTTTTATCGGATTGCGGTCGATTCGCTTTTCGGAGCGGGGATCGGCTAGAGTTTGAAACGTCGGACAGGGCGTCAAGCCCCGGAAGACACCAGCGAGTTGGACGAACGAAGCGCCGGAAACGGCACGGAGAACATCTGATAAGCTGGGAACACGAAAGAACGAAGCCCGGAGGGTCCGCTGGAAGGCGGTCCGAAGGAAGCGTCCGTTCCTTGAGAACTCAACAGCG
>NZ_JBHTRF010000053.1:0-60159 GCF_042796115.1 Kitasatospora sp. NPDC056446
ACCCTCGTCGAACACGCCCTCCTCGCCCGACTCCGCTGAACACCACACCAGCGGACGGCGTAGGGCCCGTCGGACCCCGGGGTGGGGTCCGACGGGCCGCGGCCGGTCGCCGGGCGGCTACTCGGTGGGCTCCAGCCCGGCCCTGACCAGGCCGTAGGTGTACGCGTCCTCCAGCGCCAGCCAGGAGGCGGCGACCACGTTGTCCGCGACGCCGACGGTGGACCAGGTGGACGTGCCGTCGGTGGACTCGATCAGCACCCGGGTCTTGGACCCGGTGCCGTGCTGGCCCTCCAGGATGCGGACCTTGTAGTCCACCAGCTCGAAGGTGGCCAGCGGCGGGTAGATGCCCTCCAGCGCGGTGCGCAGCGCCTGGTCCAGCGCGTTCACCGGGCCGTTGCCCTCGCCGACGGCGGTCCGGCGCTCGCCCTTGGCCCACAGCTTGACGGTCGCCTCGTTGCCGGAGACGCCGTTCGGGCCCTGCTCGCTGATGGTCCGCCAGGACTCCAGGGTGTAGAAGCGGTCCCGGCTGCCGCGCACCTCGTCGCGCAGCAGCAGTTCGAAGGAGGCGTCGGCGGACTCGTAGGTGTAGCCGAGGTTCTCCTGCTCCTTCACCTTGGCCACCACCCGGCCGGCCAGGTCCCGGTCGGTGGAGAGGTCGTAGCCGAGCTCCTTGCCCTTGAGCTCGACGGAGGCCCGGCCGGCCATGTCGGAGACCAGCATCCGCATGGTGTTGCCGACCCGCGCGGGGTCGATGTGCTGGTACAGGTCCGGGTCGACCTTGATCGCGGAGGCGTGCAGGCCCGCCTTGTGGGCGAAGGCCGAGTAGCCGACGTACGGCTGGTGGGTCGAGGGGGTCAGGTTGACCAGCTCGGCGATCGCGTGCGAGATCCGGGTCATGTCGGCCAGCCGGCCCTCGGGCAGCACCCGGCGGTCGTACTTGATCTCCAGGGCGCCGACCACCGGGAACAGGTTCGCGTTGCCGACCCGCTCGCCGTAGCCGTTCGCGGTGCACTGCACGTGGGTCGCGCCGGCGTCCACCGCGGCCAGGGTGTTGGCCACCGCGCAGCCGGTGTCGTCCTGGGCGTGGATGCCGATCCGGGCACCGGTGCGCGCGATCACGTCGGCGACGATCTCCCGGACACCGGCCGGCAGCATCCCGCCGTTGGTGTCGCAGAGCACCACCACGTCCGCGCCGGCCTCGTGCGCGGTCCGGACCACGGAGAGCGCGTACTCGCGGTTGGCCCGGTAGCCGTCGAAGAAGTGCTCGCAGTCGATGAACACCCGGCGGTCGCGGGAGCGCAGGAACTCCACGCTGTCCCGGACCATCTCCAGGTTCTCGTCCAGGGTGGTGCGCAGCGCCAGCTCCACGTGCCGGTCGTGCGACTTGGCGACCAGGGTGACGACGGGGGCGCCGGACGCGACCAGCGCGGCCAGCTGCGGGTCCTCGGCGGCCCGGCCGCCGGCCCGGCGGGTGGCTCCGAAGGCGACCAGCCGGGCGTGCTCCAGCTCCAGCTCGGCGGCGGCGCGGGCGAAGAACTCGGTGTCGCGCGGGTTGGCCCCGGGCCAGCCGCCTTCGATGAAGCCGACCCCGAACTCGTCCAGGTGCCGGGCGATGGCCAGCTTGTCCGCCACCGTCAGGTTGATGCCCTCACGCTGGGCGCCGTCGCGCAGCGTGGTGTCGAACACGTGGAAACTGTCGTCGGTACGGCTGACCTCGGTCATGACCCCTGGTTCTCCGTTCGGGGAGGTTCGTGCTGCTCTGGCCGGATTTCTGGTCCCGGCTCCACTGTCCAGGATCTCGCGCGCGGCCCCGGTGTCCCCGAGCCCTTCGTGGGGGCTCCCGGCCGGTCCGGAGGTGGTGCTCGCCGGGGCGGTGCCCACGGTGGTCACGGGGCTTCGCCAGGAAAGCAAAAGACCCCTCGCGGGTGCGAGAGGTCTGCGCGCGGGTCTGGACGCTCGTGGTCGCTCCGCATCGGGTCCTGCGGAAGCGGTCACTGCGGACCGGCGCGCCTGCTGCCGATAATCAGCGAAAGCGAGGACACGTCGGCAGTCTGGCACAGCCCCCGGGATCCGGCCCGCCCGTCTCGCGATGCGGAACGGACGGGCCGGACGGGGTGCGGGCCGGGCGGGCCGGGCCGGGTGCGGGCTCAGACGATCTTGTGCAGCCAGCCGTGGGTGTCCGGGGTCTGGCCGCCCTGGATCGACAGCAGCGCCTTGCGCAGCTCCATGGTGACCGGGCCGGGCTCGCCGGTGCCCACGGTCCAGTCCGCGGCGGCGGACTTCACCGAGCCGACCGGGGTGATGACGGCGGCGGTGCCGCAGGCGAACACCTCGGTGAGGCTGCCGTCGGCGTTGGCCTGCTGCCACTCGTCGGTGGAGATCTTCCGCTCCTCGACGGCGTAGCCGAGGTCGGCGGCGAGCCGGAGCAGCGAGTCGCGGGTGATGCCGGGCAGCAGGGCGCCGGACAGCTCGGGGGTGACGATCTTCGCGTCCTTGCCCTCGCCGAAGACGAAGTACAGGTTCATGCCGCCCATCTCCTCGACCCACCGGTGCTCGGCGGCGTCGAGCCAGACGACCTGGTCGCAGCCCTTCTCGGCGGCCTGGGCCTGGGCGATCAGGGAGGCGGCGTAGTTGCCCGCGCACTTGGCGGCGCCGGTGCCGCCGGGCGCGGCCCGGACGTACTCCTTGGACAGCCAGACCGAGACCGGCTTGATGCCGCCCTGGAAGTAGGCGCCGGCGGGCGAGGCAATGATCATGAAGAGGTAGGAGTTGGCCGGGCGGACCCCCAGGCCGACCTCGGTGGCGAACATGAACGGACGCAGGTAGAGGCTCTGCTCCGGCTCGTTCGGGACCCACTCCTGCTCCTGCCGGACCAGCAGCTCCACGGCCTCGACGAAGGCCTCGACCGGCAGCTCCGGCATCGCCAGGCGGCGGGCCGAGGCCTGGAAGCGGGCGGCGTTGGCCTCCGGACGGAAGGTGGAGATCGAACCGTCGGCCTGGCGGTAGGCCTTCAGCCCCTCGAAGATCGACTGGCCGTAGTGCAGGGTCATGTTCGCCGGGTCGATCTCCAGCGGCGCGTACGGCGTCAGCTGGGCGTCATGCCAGCCCACGCCCTCGGTCCAGCGGATGGTGACCATGTGGTCGGTGAAGACCCGGCCGAAGCCGGGGTTGGTCAGCCGGGCCTGGCGCTCCGCCGCGGGCAGCGGGTGGGCGGAGGGCTTGAGATCGAACGTGATGGGCGCCTGGGTGGGCGTGCTCATGGCTGTTTCCTTCACCGTGGGGTTGGTCCGGGCCGCCACCGCCGCAGGCACGTTCCGGCGATCGAACGCCGGAACGGAAGCACAGCGGCACGGCCCACTGTCGATACTCGCATCCAGAGGGCCGTGCCGAACAGTTGCCCGCTCCTTTGAGAGCTGCAAGCTGCGGTTATGCGGTCCGGCCCACCTGGCCGGAAACCTTGTCGGACCCGGCCTCGTACGGCCGGAATCCCGCTCTCGGATCCGGCCCGCCAGCCGGAACCGTGCTTTCGGATCCGGCCCGCTACCCGGAACCGTGCTTTCGGATCCGGCCCGCTACCCGGATACTCGACCGGCGAGCGCGTCGCCGACCTGGGAGGTGCTGCGGGTGCCCGAGCGCTCGGCCAGGTCCGCCGCGACGGCGGCCTCGACCCGGGCGGCCTCGGCGGGGAAGCCGAGGTGCTCCAGCAGCATGGCGACCGACAGCACGGTGGCGGTCGGGTCGGCCTTGCCCTGGCCCGCGATGTCCGGGGCCGAACCGTGCACCGGCTCGAACATGGACGGGAACTCGCCGCCGGGGTTGATGTTGCCGCTCGCGGCCAGGCCGATCCCACCGGTGACGGCGGCGGCCAGGTCGGTCAGGATGTCGCCGAACAGGTTGTCGGTGACGATGACGTCGAAGCGCTCGGGCTGGGTGACGAAGAAGATGGTCGCCGCGTCCACGTGCAGGTAGTCGGTGGTGACCTCGGGGAACTCCCGGCCGACCTCGGCGAAGATCCGGGTCCACAGGTGCCCGGCGTGCACCAGCACGTTGTTCTTGTGCACCAGGGTGAGCTTCTTGCGCGGCCGCGCCTGGGCCCGGCGGTAGGCCTCGCGCACCACGCGCTCGATGCCGTACGCGGTGTTCAGGCTGACCTCGGTCGCCACCTCCTGCGGCGTCCCGGTGCGCAGCGTGCCGCCGTTGCCGACGTACGGACCCTCGGTGCCCTCGCGGACGACCACGAAGTCGATCTCCGGCGAGCCGGCCAGCGGCCCCTGGACCCCGGGGAACAGCCGGCCCGGGCGCAGGTTGATGTGGTGGTCGAAGGCGAACCGTAGCTTGAGCAGCAGCCCGCGCTCCAGCACGCCCGACGGCACGCTCGGGTCGCCGATGGCGCCCAGCAGGATCGCGTCGTGCGACTTCAGCTCCGCCAGCACGTCGTCCGGCAGCGTCTCCCCCGTCCGGTGGTAGCGCCGGGCCCCGAGGTCGTACTCGGTGGTCTCCAGCTTCACATCGGCGGGAAGCACGGCACCCAGGACCTTGAGGCCTTCGGCCACCACTTCCTGGCCGATGCCGTCACCCGGGACAACTGCGAGACGAATCGTGCGAGACATGCTGGGACCCTACTCCGGCGTCCCAGGGGCTGACACCTGCCGTCCACTATCCGGACGGCTCAGGTCAGGTCGATCTCGACCGGGAACGGCTGATCGACCTTCAACTGCTTGTGGTGGATGCCGGTCGGGAAGTACCGCCCGGACGCAGGCTCAAGCTCGAACGTGTAGACGACCGGACGGCCCTCGTCGCACTCGACACGCCAGAAGTGCCGAATGCCGGCTGCAGCGTACTTGCGCGGCTTGATCTCCCGGTCACGCTCGCGGGACTCATCCGAGACGACCTCGATCGCCAGAAGGACGTGCTCGGCAGAGAAACCCGTCTGGCGATAGCCGGTGTCCGAGTCCTCGTGAACGACAAGGATGTCGGGTTCCGGCCGGTTCCGCCGGTCCAGCGTGACAGTCATCTCCGGCCAGACCTCCCAACCCTCCGGAACCGCCCTCTCCAGCCCTCGCTCCAGCACACGCTTCGCTCGGACATGGAACTTCGTCTGCGGGCTCACGAAGATCAGGCTCCCGTCGATCAGCTCTGTGTGCGGCGGGAGATCAGGCAGCCGGTCAAGGTCCTCTGCGGTGTAGCCACCAGCAGGGGGCCGAATCCAGTCGGGGTACGGCGCGATGCTCATGGTTCCTCCCATACGGGGATCCTGACGGCCCTCCCAGGCTACTCGGCAAGGAGTCGCCGAACGCCACTCCTTCGACGGAGCGCGTACGTCGAATCCCGCGCCCAGGGCGCACGTAGGGTGGCGAGGTCCGGGGTTCACTGGCAGAACGGGGCGCGTGGGTGAGGGCCGAACAGCGGCGGGAGGTGCTGGTCTGCGGGGGCGCCGGGGGGCTGGCGGCGGGCGGGTACGCGCTGGCGGCGGGGCTGCGCGGGCAGTGGCCGGCCGGGGCGGACGCGGTCGCCGTGCCGTTCCACGCCCACCTGTGGGACCTGCTGCACGGGGAGGCGTCCGGGGACCTGCTGTTCAACTGGAACAGCGGGTACGGAGTCCCGTTCCTGCCGGACTTCTTCGCCTACCTGATGAACCCTTTCTCCTGGTTCACCGCGTTCCTCCCCCGGGACCGGGGCGAGCTCGCCGTCCTGCTGGTCACCCTCGCCACCATCGGCCTCGGCACCGCGCTGATGGCCCGGCTGCTGGGCCGGCTGCACCCCGGCCCGCACTGGCTGCGGGCGCTCGCCGCCGTAGGGTACGGGCTGTGCGCCTGGGTGCTGGACGTCGGCGGCGCCGCGCCGATGTGGCTGTGGGGGCTGGTCTCGCTGCCGCTGCTCGGGCTCGCCGCCGACTGGTGCCTGCGCGAGCGGCACTGGGTGGCCGGCTCGTTGTGCGTCGCCGTCGCCTGGGCCGGGAACCTGTACACCGCCGCGCTGGCCACCCTCGTCGCCGGACTCCTGTTCGCCGTCCGGCTGTTCGCCACCCCCCGGCCGTTCCGCCACCGGGTCAGGGCCACCGGCCGGGCCGTCACCATGGCCACCGCCGGGGTGCTGCTGTCCTCGCCGGTGCTGTTCGTCGCGGTCCGGGCGGCGCGCGGCGCCCAGCCCGAGTCCCCGGTGGAGCCGCTCGGCCCGTCCGGCCTCGGCGGCCACCTCGCCCAGCTGCTGCCCGCCACCCACAGCGGGCGCCCGCTGCCGGACGTGGCAATCGGCCTGTTCGGGCTGCTGCTGGTGTGCGGGCTGCCGTTCAACCGGCGGGTGCGGGCGCGGGAGCGGGCGGTGTGGTGCGCGGCGCTGGTGCTGGTGGTGCTCAGCTTCGTGTGGACCCCGACCGTCCTGGTCTGGCACGGCCTGGCGATCCCGGCGGGCGGGCCGTACCGGGTCGCGTTCGTGCTCAGCGGCCTGCTGGTGCTGGCGGGCTGGGTGTCGCTGGCGCACCGGCCGGATCCGCTCACCCTGTGCGGCGGCGCCGCCGTGGTCGCGGTGATCGCCGCACTGGCGGCGGGCCGGCACTCGGTGCGTCCCGCCACCTGGGTGCTGCTGGCCGTCGGCGGCGCCGTCCTGCTCGCCGCGCTGTGGGTGCTGGACCGACGGCACACCGACCGCCGGGCGAACGCCGTCGCCACCTGGGTGATCGGCGGCGCGGTGGTCGGCAACGCGGTCTGGTCCGGGTACGCGGCGCTCGGCGCGGCCGATTCCGTCGGCGTCCCCCCGGCGGCGGCCCGCGCCGCGCACGCCGCGGTCCGCGCGGCCGACGACTGGCCGCGGGGGCGCAGCGACCCCGGCCCGCACGCCTTCACCGCCAACGACCCGCTGCTGCTGGGCGGCCAGGGCGGCGGCTACTTCAGCGGCTACCTGCCGACCGTCGCCGCCCTGCTGCTGCACGACCTGGGCGCGGGCTGGACGGCCGGCGGACGGCAGACCGCGAGCGTCGCCGACCCGGTCGGGCAGGCGCTGTTCGGGGTCCGCGCCCACCTGGACGACGGGCCGCCCCCGGACGGCTTCGCGCCCGTCCGGGCCGCCGCGCCGCCGCTGGTCACCCTGCTGGCTCCGCAGGCCCGGCCGGAGACCTCCTCGGTCTGGTCCCGGCAGGAGTCGCTGCTCGGCAGCCAGGTGTACGACGCCCCGCTGCCCGTCCCGGCGGGCGGTCCCGCCCCGACCCTGCACGGCACCAGCGGCTGGTCGGTGCCGCCCGGCGACGAGGGCACCGTCCTGACCGCCGTCTGCACGCCCGGCTCGACGGCGTTCTTCCACGGCGTCTGGTACCGGGGCACGGTCAGCGGCCTGGGCACCACCTACCGCAGCGACGGGGAGCAGCCCACCACGGCCGTGGCGATCCACCGGCTGGGGACCGTCCCGGCGGACGGGACGGTCCGGGTGACGCTGCGGTCCGAGACGGTGAGCCAGGTGCCCGCCCGCCCGGTGGGCTGCCTGCGGACCGGCGCCCTGGAGGCCGCCGTCGCCCGCCTCACCGCCGGCGGCGCCACCCGGGTCGAGGCGGGCGGGCACACCGTCACGGCGGCCCTTCCGGCGGGTTCCGTCGGCACCGCGCTGCTCTCCGTCCCCGCCACCGAGGGCTGGAGCTGCGCGGTCGACGGCGGCCGGTACTCGGCGCCGGTCCCGGTGCTCGGCATGATCGGGGTGCCGCTGGGCGCGGGCGGCTCCCGGATCGCCTGCTCGTTCCGCCCGCCGGGGCTCAGCGAGGGCCTCATCGTCACCTCCGCCACCGCCGCCGTTCTGGCCCTGGCCGCCGCCTTCGGCCACCTCGCCCGCCGCCGCCCCGCCCACGTCTCCCGCCGGGAGCGCCGCAGGGCCCTGTCCGCTCCCGGCGCCCGGAAGGCCCCGGACACCCCGGACGCACCGCAGGCCCCGCAGGCCCCGGACGCGTGAGGGGCGGCCCACCGGCCGGTGCCGGCGGGCCGCCCCGAGGGCCGGTCCCGGGGGTGTCCGGGGTCAGGGCAGGGTGACCACCTGGGCCCGGCGGCTGGCCGCGTTGAAGTGCTGCAGCAGCAGGAGCCCGGTGCCGTCGCCCGGCGTGCGGCGCACGGCGAGGACGGTGCCCGGGCCGGCCGGGGCCAGCACCGCCGGCGGTCCGGTGAGGCCGGTCCGGGCGTCGAGGGCCGGCTGGAGGACGTCCAGCGGGACGGTCGGGGCGGTGCCGTGCAGGCCGATGGCGGAGTAGGCCTCGGCCGCGTCCGGGGTGCCGGACCCGGCGGCGCCGGTCCAGACGCCGTAGCGGACGGCGCTGTGGCCGGGCCGGACGCCGGGCAGGGCGCTCAGCCGCACGGGCAGCACCACCACCTCGCTGTCGAGCAGCGCGGTGTCGGTGTCGCCCCAGCGGGCGTTGAGCGGTTGGACGTCGAGCTCCTCCCCGGTCCGGGCGTCGAGGGCGCGGGAGACCAGGACGTCGCTGCCGCGCAGCCGGTCGGCCTTGAGGACGACGTCGGTCGTCCCGTCCCCGTCGGTGTCCAGCGAGACGCGCACGCCGTACAGCCCGACCGGGGTGGCGGCGGGGGCCCACAGCCGGGCGCCCACGTACAGCAGGTCGGGGTCGACGGCGGCGCCGACCGCCCGCAGGTTGGCGGACCGTTCGCCGGGGTGCTCGACGCAGACGTCCTTGGCCGGGTCGGCCCCCGCCCCCGCGTCCTCGGGCAGGATGCCCGCGCCCGGCCCGACGGCGGCGCCGCTGCCGGCCGGGCAGTCGGCCCAGCGGGCCCCCTCGCCGCCGAGGGCGAGGGCGGTGACCAGTCCGGGCTGCTCGCCGGGGGCGGCGCTGCCGCCGAGCGTGACGAGGGTGCCGTCGCGCGCGGTGCGGGCGGCGGCCGTCGCGGTGAGGTCGCTCACCGGGCGCGGCGCGGCGAGCACCGGGACCCGCAGCTGCGGCAGGGAGTCGTCGGCGACCGGGGTCAGCAGCACCCGTCCGGAGAGCTCGCCCCGGTAGCTGCGGGCCTCGCCGCCCTGCACGGTGTCGATGGTCGGGTCGGGCGCGCGGCCCAGCCCGCCCGGGACGGACAGGGTCACCCGCACCCGGGCGGTGCCGCCGGCCGGGACGTCGACCCGGTCCGGGGCGACCTCGAAGGCGGCGCCCGGCAGTGCGGTGGCCGCCGCGTAGCCGGTGCGGTAGGACACCGGCGAGCCGGAGAGGTTGCGGACCTCGATCTCCCGCCCGAGCGCGGTCGGCCCGCCGACCTCGACCGGGCCGAAGGAGACTCCGACGCTGCCCTCCTCGGCGCCCTCCCCCGCCGCGTAGGCGACGGCGGGCGTGCGGACCGCCCGGTCGACCCGGACCCGCCCGGCCCCGGTGCGCTCGGGGCCGTAGACCGGCCCGCCGTGGTCGTCGCCGAGGTAGGTGTCGGTGGTGGTGTTCATCAGCGCGGCCTTGACCTGTTCGACCGACCAGTCCGGGTGCGCGGCGCGGACCAGCGCGGCGAGCCCGGCGACGTGCGGGGTGGCCATCGAGGTGCCGTTCTCGCGCTGGCCGCCGGCGCCGCTGCCGACGAGGGCGGACCAGATGGTCTCGCCGGGGGCGGCCAGGTCGGGCTTGACCACCCCGGGCACGCCGATGCCGCGCGAGGTGAAGTCGGTGAGGGTGTCGACCCGGGCGGGCTGGTTCTGCGCGACGGAGCCGTGCAGCGGGTTGCCGGGGGCGGCGAGCCGGACCCGGACCGGCCCGGCGGCCGCGGCCTGCCGCAGGCGCTCGCCGTCGGCGCGGGCCAGCAGGGCGGCGGGGATCCGGTCGTCGCCCGCGATCTCGGCGAGGTGGTCGGTGTCGGCGGCGTACAGCGCCCCGACGGCGCCCGCGTCGGCGGCGTGGTCGGCGCGCGGGCCGGAGTTGCAGGGCCGGTCGGCGTCGGCGGTCTTCCAGGCCAGCAGGGCGATCCGGCCGGCCAGCCGCTGCCGGTCCGCCTCGTCGAAGGCGGTGCAGCCGTCCGACTGGTCGACGGGCACGGCGAGTTCGCCGCTCACGTCGGCGGTGGCCCAGCCCTCGTAGCGCTCGCTCCAGTGCGCCGGGACGACGCCGGCCGCCGTGGCGGGGGCGAGCACGGTGATGCCGTCCACGTCGGCGTGCCCGTGGACGGAGGCGGCGACGGTGACGGCCCGGGCGGCACTGCCGGGGCTGCCGCCGATCGCGTAGACGTCGCCCTCGTTGCCGGCGGCCGCGACCACGACGGTGCCCAGCGCGGCGAGCCGGTCGACGGCGAGGGCGTCGGTGTCGTCGGTGCTGCCGAAGCGGCTGCCGAGCGAGAGGTTGACGACGTCCAGCCGGTCGCTCAGGTCGCCGTCGCCGTCCGGGTCGGCGGCCAGGTCGAGGGCCTGGGCGAGGCGGTCGGTGGAGCCGTCGCAGCCGAAGACCCGGATCGCGTACAGCTGGGCGCCGGGGGCGGCGCCGGGCCCGACCTTGAACGCGGCCGGGTCCAGCCCGGGCCCGTACGGGCCGGTGTACGGGCGGCCGTCGGCGGTGACGCCGTACCCGGCGGCGGTGCCGGCGACGTGGGTGCCGTGGCCGTTGCGCACGCAGTCGATCGGGTTGTCGCCGGGGTGCGGCACGGGCTGGTGGTGCGGGGAGGACGGGTCGGGGTCGTAGTCGTCGCCGACCAGGTCCTTGCCGCCGACGACCTTGGCGTTGGGGAACAGCGCGGGCGGCGCGGGCTTGCCGCGCTCGACCGAGCGGAAGGCCTCTTCGGTCCCGGGGCCGCCGAAGTCGGCGTGGGTGTAGTCGATGCCGCTGTCGATGATCCCGATCCGCACGCCCTTCCCGGTGTCGCCGTCGGGCTGCCCGGTGCCGCCGTCGGGCGCCTGGGCGCCGGCCCAGACCTGCGGGGCGCCGGTCAGCGGGACGGAGTAGGAGTTGTCCCGCCGCTTGTCGACGATCGGGTGGACGGCCCGGACGCCGGGCAGCGCCCGCAGCGCGGGCAGCCGTCCGGCGGGCGCGCTGACGGCGAGGCCGGTGAGCAGGGTGCGGGTGCGGTAGAGCTCGCGGGCGGCGGGGGCCGTCCGGTGGACGGCTTCGGCGAGCCGGTCGAGCGCGTCCCCGGCGCGGGCGCGCTGGGCGGAGCCGGCCTGGGCGGCCTCCCGGCGGACGGCCTCCGGGGAGCGCCGGTCGCGCCGGGCCCCGTCGGCGGCGCGCCGCCAGGCGGTGCCGGCCGGCTCCGTGGTGAGTTCGAGCAGGACGGAGGACGCCCGTTCGGTCCTCCGCGGTCCCGAGGCCGGTGGGCCGCCCGCCGCCGGGGCGGCGGCGAGGGCGACGGTCCCGGCCAGCAGGGCCAGGGTGAGGCCGATCCGGGCGGCGGATCGACGGACGGGTGGCAGGCGCACTGGGCCCTCTCCCCCGGCCGGGGGGACTGATCCGCAGCGTGTGTCGCTGACGCCCGCCCGCGCGGACGTCGATCACCCTTCCGGGGGCCCCAAATTAGGATGATCGCGCCGGGCGGGGCGATCAACTTCGCTCGGACGGACCGGCATTCCACCCTACGGAGTGATGCACCGTCACCCCGGTCGGCCCAGTAGCCCGATGAACGCCACCAGCCCGGTCGGCGCGGTCCCGCGGCGGCGGGCCCGGCCGGCGCGGCTCAGTGGTGGCCGGTCGCGCCGCCGTTGTCCCGGCGGTCCAGCGAGCGCTGCAGGGCGGCGGCCGCGAAGGGGGTCCGCTCGGCGGCCCGGCGGCGGCGCGGGGCGCGCACCGGGGTGGCGGTGGGGGCGGAGGTGGCGTGGCGGTCGGCGGTGGTGGGCATACCGGGCTCCTTGGAAGCGGCGCGTCCGAAGGCGCGGCCAGAGGGTGGGAGACGGGAGTCGTACCGCGCGCGGCGCACCCCGGGCAGGGGGCGGCGGGCGGGAGCGCGCTGGGCAGGGATCGCCTGCCCGTGAAGGCGCACGCGTGCACGGGCCGCGCGCCCTGGCTACAGGGGCGGCACACCGTACGGCCCTTCCACGGTACGACCGCTCCGGGGCCCTGTCTGCACGGATACTCGGATTTCCTAGTATCTGAGACGGGCGTCACCCGGGAGAACGCAGCAGGGCCCGGACCACCGTGCGAACGGCGGTCCGGGCCCTGTCGGGGCGGGGGGATCAGCCCAGGTCGACCGAGCGCGCGAAGCGGGCGCCGATCTCGGCGGCGATCGCCGACAGCACCTCCTGCGGGATCTCGCTGTCCACCGTGATGGAGGCCAGCGCGCTGCCGCCGTCCCGGGCGACCTGCATGCCGGCGATGTTGATGCCCGCGTCGCCGAGGTGGCGGCCGAGCACGCCGACCACGCCGGGGCGGTCCTCGTACTTGAAGAAGGCCATGTGGTCGGTGAGCGCGACGTCCACGTCGAAGGCGTCCACGCCGACGATCTTCTGGGTCTGCTTGGGGCCGGCCAGCGTGCCCGAGACGGCGATCTCCTCGCCGGTCGCGAGCGTGCCGCGCACGGTGATCACGTTGCGGTGCTCGGGGCTCTCGCTGGAGGTCGTCAGCCGGACCTCGACGCCGCGCTCCTGGGCGAACAGCGGGGCGTTGACGTAGGACACCGTCTCCGCCACCACGTCCTCGAACACGCCCTTCAGGGCCGACAGTTCGAGCACCTTCACGTCGTGCTGGGTGATCTCGCCGCGGACCTCGACGTCGAGCCGGGCGGCCACCTCGCCGGCCAGCGCGGTGAAGATCCGGCCGAGCTTCTCGGCCAGCGGCAGGCCCGGGCGGACGTCCTCGGCGATCACGCCGCCCTGGACGTTGACCGCGTCCGGCACCAGTTCGCCGGCCAGCGCGAGGCGCACCGACTTCGCGACCGCGATGCCGGCCTTCTCCTGCGCCTCGTCGGTGGAGGCGCCCAGGTGCGGGGTGGCGACCACGTTGTCGAAGGCGAACAGCGGGGAGTCGGTGCACGGCTCCTTCGCGTACACGTCCAGGCCCGCGCCGGCCACCCGGCCCTCGCGCAGGGCGCTGGCGAGCGCCTCCTCGTCGACGATGCCGCCGCGGGCGGCGTTGACGATGCGCACGGTCGGCTTGACCTTGTGCAGCGCCTCGTCGCCGATCAGGCCGAGGGTCTCGGGGGTCTTGGGGAGGTGGACGGTGATGAAGTCCGAGACCTCCAGCAGCTCCTCCAGGGTGACCAGCTTGACGCCCATCTGCGCGGCGCGGGCGGCCTGGATGTAGGGGTCGTACGCGACGATCTTCATCCCGAACGCGGACATCCGCTGGGCGACCAGGACGCCGATCCGGCCGAGGCCGACGACGCCGAGGGTCTTCTCGCTCAGCTCGACGCCGGTGTACTTGTTGCGCTTCCACTCGCCCTGCTTGAGCGCGGCGTTGGCCGGCGCGATGTTGCGGGCGACGGAGATCAGCAGGCCGCAGGCGAGTTCGGCGGCGGTGACGATGTTGGAGGTCGGCGCGTTGACGACCATCACGCCGGCCTTGGTGGCGGCGGCGACGTCCACGTTGTCCAGGCCGACGCCGGCCCGGGCGACCACCTTGAGCTTGCGGGCGGCGGCCAGCGCCTCGGCGTCGACCTTGGTGGCGGAGCGGATCAGGATGGCGTCGACGTCGGCGATCGCGGTCAGCAGCTCGGTGCGGTCCGCGCCGTTGCAGTGGCGGATCTCGAAGTCCGGGCCGAGCGCGTCGACGGTGGCGGGCGACAGCTCTTCGGCGATCAGTACGACGGCGGTTTTCACAGTGGTCGCAGTGCTCACGGCAGTGTTGTCCTTAACTGTCCGGTTCCCCCGGCACGCAGGTGGGCGCGGAAGGGCGGGGGAAGGTGGCATGCCGCGTAGGTAGACGCACGACGCTGTGGGCCTGACGCGCACTCGGAGTGTATCGACGGGCTGGATGCCCGGCTGCTCCCGTCCGGCGAAATCACCCGGACGAGAGCAGCCGACTTGTACAAGGGAGTTACGGAATCAACGTCCGGGGACGTCAGGCCTTGTCGTTGACCCAGCTCATCAGCGAACGCAGCTTCTTGCCGGTGGTCTCCAGCAGGTGGTCCTCGTCGGCCTTCTTGTACTCGTTGTACTTGGGCAGGCCCGCCTTGTACTCGGCGATCCAGGTGTTGGCGAAGGTGCCGTCCTGGATCTCGGTGAGGACCTTCTTCATCTCGGCCTTGGTGGCGTCGGTGATGATCCGCGGGCCGGTGACGTAGTCGCCCCACTCGGCGGTCTCGGAGACCGACCAGCGCATCTTCTCCAGGCCGCCCTCGTACATCAGGTCGACGATCAGCTTCAGCTCGTGCAGGCACTCGAAGTAGGCGATCTCCGGCTGGTAGCCGGCCTCGACCAGGGTCTCGAAACCGGCCTTCACCAGGGCGGCGGTGCCACCGCAGAGGACGGCCTGCTCACCGAACAGGTCGGTCTCGGTCTCCTCGGTGAAGGTGGTCTTGATGACGCCGGCCTTGGTGGCGCCCAGGCCCTTGGCGTACGACAGCGCCAGGGCGAAGGCGTTGCCCGTGGCGTCCTGCTCGACGGCCACGATCGCCGGGACGCCGCGGCCCTCCTCGTACTGGCGGCGGACCAGGTGGCCCGGGCCCTTCGGGGCGACCATGCAGACGTCGACGTCCGCCGGCGGCTTGATGAAGCCGAAGCGGATGTTCAGGCCGTGGCCGAAGAACAGGGCGTCGCCGGCCTTCAGGTGCGGGGCGATGTCGGCCTCGTACACGTCGGCCTGGATCGGGTCCGGGACCAGGATCATGATGACGTCGGCCTCGGCCGCCGCCTCGGCCGGGGTGACGACGCGCAGGCCGGCCTCCTCCGCCTTGGCACGGGACTTGGACTCCGGCTTCAGGCCGACCCGGACGTCGGCGCCCGAGTCGCGCAGGGACAGCGCGTGGGCGTGGCCCTGGCTGCCGTAGCCGATGACCGCGACCTTGCGGCCCTGGATGATGGACAGGTCGGCGTCGTCTTCGTAGAACAGCTCGGCCACGGGGGCACATCTCCTTGCGTATCGGTGCCGGGTGGGCGGTTCCTACCGTATGTGCACCCGGCACGGGTGTGGGTCTCTGCTTGCGGCGATTGCGGGTACGGCGATTGCGAGCGCTTGGTCAGGCGCTGCGGTCGAGGGCGCGCAGCGAGCGGTCCGTGATGGAACGCGCGCCGCGGCCGATGGCGACCAGGCCGGACTGGACCAACTCCTTGATGCCGTACGGCTCCAGCATCCGGAGCATGGCCTCCAGCTTGTCCGAGCTGCCGGTGGCCTCGATGGTCACCGCTTCCGGCGACACGTCGACGGTCTTGGCACGGAACAGCTGGACGATCTCGACGATCTGCGACCGGGTCTCGTTGTCGGCGCGGACCTTCACCAGGACCAGTTCCCGCTGGATCGCAGCGGCCTGGTCGAGTTCGACGATCTTTATCACGTTCACGAGCTTGTTGAGCTGCTTGGTGACCTGTTCCAGCGGGAGGTCCTCGACGTTGACCACGATCGTCATCCGGGAAACGTCCGGGTGCTCGGTCGGGCCGACGGCGAGGGAGTCGATGTTGAAACCCCGACGGGAGAACAGCGACGCGATGCGGGCGAGCACGCCGGGCTTGTTCTCGACCAGGACGGAGAGGGTGTGCTTGGACATGTGATTCCTCGGTCGTTCCGGAGGGGAGGGCCGTCAGTCGGAGTCGTCGCCGAAGTCCGGGCGGACTCCCTTGGCGAACTGGATCTCGTCGTTGCTGGTGCCGGCGGCGACCATCGGCCAGACCATCGCGTCCTGGTGGACGATGAAGTCGATGACGACCGGGCGGTCGTTGATCTCCATCGCCTGCTTGATGACCTCGTCGAGGTCCTCCGGGCGCTCGCAGCGCAGGCCGACGCAGCCCATCGCCTCGGACAGCAGGACGAAGTCGGGGATCCGGGTGCCCTGGGCCGGCGGGGCGATGCCGTCGTGGCCGGGGCCGGCGTGCAGCACGGTGTTGGAGTAGCGCTGGTTGTAGAACAGCGTCTGCCACTGCCGGACCATGCCCAGCGAGCCGTTGTTGATGACCGCGACCTTGATCGGGATGTCGTTCAGGGCGCAGGTGACCAGTTCCTGGTTGGTCATCTGGAAGCAGCCGTCGCCGTCGATCGCCCAGACCGGGGTGTCCGGCCGGCCGGCCTTGGCGCCCATCGCCGCGGGGACGGCGTAGCCCATGGTCCCGGCGCCGCCGGAGTTGAGCCAGGTGCCGGGCTTCTCGAACCGGACGAACTGCGAGCTCCACATCTGGTGCTGGCCCACGCCCGCGGCGTAGATCGCCTCGGGGCCGACCAGCTTCCCGATCCGCTCGATGACCTGCTGCGGCGAGAGCTGGCCGTTCGGGGCCGGCTCGTAGCCGAGCGGGTAGGTCTTCTTCCACTCGTCGAGCTTCTCCCACCACTCGGTGTAGTCGCCCTTGTGGCCGGCGTCGAACTCGGCCTGGACGGCCACGATCAGGTCGGCGAGCACCTCGCGGGCGTCGCCGACGATCGGCACGTCCGCCGGGCGGTTCTTGCCGATCTCGGCCGGGTCGATGTCGGCGTGGACGACCTTGGCGTACGGGGCGAAGCTGTCCAGCTTGCCGGTGACGCGGTCGTCGAAGCGGGCGCCGAGGGTGAACAGCAGGTCGGACTTCTGGAGCGCGGTGACGGCCGGGACGGAGCCGTGCATGCCGGGCATGCCCAGGTGCTGCGGGTGGCTGTCCGGGAAGGCGCCGAGCGCCATCAGGGTGGTGACCACCGGGGCGCCGGTCAGCTCGGCGAGGATCCGCAGCTCGGCGGTGGCCCGGGCCTTGATGACGCCGCCGCCGACGTAGAGCACCGGGCGCTTCGCGCCGACCAGCAGCTTCGCGGCCTCGCGGATCTGCTTGGCGTGCGGCTTGGTGACCGGGCGGTAGCCGGGCAGCGCGGTCTCGACCGGCCAGCGGAAGGTGGTGGTGGCCTGCAGCGCGTCCTTGGCGATGTCGACCAGGACCGGGCCGGGGCGGCCGGTGGCGGCGATGTGGAAGGCCTCGGCGATCACCCGGGGGATCTCGGCCGGGTCGGTGACCAGGTAGTTGTGCTTGGTGATCGGCATCGTGATGCCGCAGATGTCCGCCTCCTGGAAGGCGTCGGTGCCGATCGCCTTGGAGGCGACCTGGCCGGTGATCGCCACGATCGGCACGGAGTCCATGTAGGCGTCGGCGATCGGGGTGACCAGGTTGGTCGCGCCCGGCCCGGAGGTGGCCATGCAGACCCCGACCCGGCCGGTGGCCTGGGCGTAGCCGGTGGCGGCGTGCCCGGCGCCCTGCTCGTGCCGGACCAGGATGTGGCGCACCTTGACGGAGTCCATCAGCGGGTCGTACGCGGGAAGGATGGCCCCGCCCGGGATGCCGAAGACGGTGTCCGCGCCGACGGCCTCCAGGGAGCGGATGAGCGACTGGGCGCCGGTCATGGTCTCGACGACGTGCTGGGGAGCGGGAGCGTTGGCGGCCGGGTTGTCCCCGCGGCGGGGGGATGCGGCGTGCTCAGTCATCTGCCTGTCTCTTCTCGGAATGTGCCGACCCGGCTGCGGGCCCCGGTGCTGCGAGGGTGGGGTCCCGGTCCGGATCGATCGCCGGCTCTGCCCCGATCGTCCCGCTCGGTCCGACAACTCGGACTTCTCGGGCGGCCGGAGCCAGGGGTCTTGCGGGTTGGAACAGCGTCAGTGCAACAAAAAACCCCTCGTGCCCAAGGGCATGCGAGGGGTGGCGCGTCGGTCTGTCACGAGCAGGGCGTGTGAGCCCACTCAGCCGACGCGCCCGCCAAGTACGAGAATTCGGGTGCGCATGGCAACGACCATCCTCCCGTCCGGGGTGGCGTGTCAAGCAGGTGGGATGACCGTCTCGCCATGCGGACCACCTGCCGGACCGGTGGCGGCCCGGTGTTCGGGCAGGTCAGCACCCTCGTGGTGATGTACGACACGTCCCGGCCCGGGGTCCGTCCGGCCACTCGTCCGGGTGTCGGCGGCCGGGTGCCCGCGCCGGGCGGCGAACGTGCCGGACGGCCCGGGCAGCGGGTAGTCCCGGCGGGCCAGCGCGCGGCGCAGCCGGGGCTCGTCCAGCGGCGGCGCGAAGGCCGAGCCCTGGGCCAGTCCGCAGCCGAGCTCCCGCAGCACGGCGACCTGGCGGGGCAGGTCCACCCCGTCGGCGGCGGTGGCCATCCCCAGGTCGCGGCCGAGCCGCAGGGCGTGCCCGGCGAGCGTGCGGCCGAGCGGGGACTCGCCGAGGTCCTGGACCAGCGTGCGGTCCAGCTTGAGGCCGTCCAGCGGCAGCCGGGCGAGGGCGCCGAGCGAGCCGCTGCCGGCGCCGTAGCCGGCCAGCCAGGTGGAGACGCCGAGCCGGCGCAGGGCGGCCAGCCGGCGGCCGAGTTCGTCGGCGAGCGAGTCCGGCCCCATCCGGGCCACCTCGATCACCAGCTCGTCGGCGGGCAGCCCGGCGTCCCGCAGCGCGGCGGCCACCGTCTCGTACAGGCCGGGCGAGCAGAGCCGCTCGGTGGACAGCCGGACCGCCACCGGGACGGGCTCCGGCGCGCCCCGGCCCCGGCCGGGCAGGCCGCGCCGGGCGGCGGCCGCGGCGACCGCCTCGTGGACCAGCCAGCGGGCGAACCGGGTGGCCGCGTCGCCGTGCTCGGCCGAGCGCAGGAACTCGGCCGGGGTGAGCAGCAGGCCGCCCGCGGACCGCCAGCGGGGCTGCGCCTCGACACCGGTCACCGTGCCGCTGGCGAGGTCCACCAGGGGCTGGTGGAGCAGGGTGAAGCCGCCCTCCCGGACGGCCAGTCTCAGCCGTTCCTCCAGTTCGGTGCGGCGTTCCAGGTCGGCGCGCATGGCGGGGGTGTAGAGCACCACCCGGCCCTTGCCCTCGGACTTGGCCCGGTACATCGCGAGGTCGGCGTTGCGCATCAGCTCGTCGGCGGCGGCCCTGGGGTCGGCCGCGGCGCCGCGCTCGGGGGTGCCGAAGGCGATGCCGATGCTGGCGGCGACGCCGAGTTCGGTGCCGCCGATCCAGTACGGCTCGGAGAGCGCGATGCGCAGGCGTTCGGCCAGCTCCTGGACCTGGAGGCGGCCGAGCGGGCCGCAGACCAGGGCGGCGAACTCGTCGCCGCCGAACCGGGCGACGGTGTCCCCGCAGCGGACGGCGCCCTGGAGCCGGCGGGCGGCCTGCACCAGCAGCCCGTCGCCGACCTGGTGCCCGGCGGTGTCGTTGACCGCCTTGAAGCCGTCCAGGTCGAGGAAGAGCACCGCGATCCCGGCGCCGGTGTCGCCCTGCTGGCCGCGGGCGCCGAGGGCGGCCCGCAGCCGCTGGGTGAACAGCGCCCGGTTGGGCAGGTCGGTGAGCGGGTCGTGGAAGGCGTTGTGCTGCAACTGGGCCTGGAGCATGACGCGTTCGGTGACGTCCCGGCTGTTGAGCAGCAGCCCGTCGCGGTGCCGGCTGACGGTGGACTCGACGTGCAGCCACTCGCCGCCGCCGGAGCTGATCCGGCACTCCACCCGGGCGGAGGGCTCGGCGGCGCCGGGGGCCCGGCGGGCGGTGGGCCGGTGGGCGGTGAGCCGGACCCGGGCGAGGTAGCGGCGGACCTCGGAGAGCACCCGTTCCACGTCCTCGGGGTGGACCAGGTCCAGCAGGTTGCCGCCGACCAGTTCCTCCGGGTCCCGCCCGTACACGCCGAGCGCGGCCGGGGAGACGTAGGACAGCACGCCGTTGGCGCCGGCGATCATGATGACGTCGCTGGAGCCCTGCACCAGGGAGCGGAAGTGCGCCTCCTTGTGGGCGAGTTCCTGGGCCAGCGACAGGTTGTCGAGCAGCATGACGCCCTGCCTGAGGATCAGTGCCAGCCCGACGGTGCACGCGGCCGCGGCCACCACGCGGTCCAGCGCGCGCCCGCCGAGGGCGTTGTAGAGGATGCCGGCGGTGCAGACCGCGGCGGCCGCGTACGGGGTGAGCGCGCTGAAGGTGGTGGCCACCCGGCGGCGCGGCAGGCCGCCGGCCGAGGGGTGCTCGCGCAGCGGTCGGCGCCAGCGCGGCGACCACGGCGCCCAGGCCAGCAGCAGGCTGCCGGAGAACCAGCCGGCGTCGAGCAGTTCGCCGGAGTGGTAGCTGCTGCGCAGCTCCGGGGAGGTGAACAGGGCGTCGCACAGCACGGTGACGGCGAGCGCCAGCATCGCGGTGTGCACGGCCGCGCGGTTGCCGTCCCGGCCGCCGAAGCGCAGCCCGACCACCAGGCTGACCAGCAGGATGTCCAGCACCGGGTAGGCCAGGTTGAGGGCCAGCCGCAGCGGGGAGCCGTCCTCCCCGGCCGCGATCCGGCCGAGCGCCAGGCTCCAGCTGAGCGTGAACAGCGAGCCGGCGATCAGCCAGCCGTCGAGCAGCAGGCAGAGCCAGCCGGCCGCGGAGCGCGGGCGCTGGGCGAGCACCAGGACGCCGGTGATGGCGAGCGGGGCGAACAGCAGGAAGGCGTACTCGGCGAGCGAGTCGCGGGGCAGCGGGGTGCGCACGACCAGCTCGTACCAGCCCCAGGTGCCGTTGCCGAAGGCGACCATGAGCGAGGAGAGGCCGAACAGCAGCCAGGCCGGACGGGCGTGCCCGCCGACCGTACAGCCGTACACCAGGCAGGACAGCGCGGCCGCCAGCGCCGCTGCGGCCAGGCCGAAGTCGCCCATGAAGACGGACAGTTGGCGCGATCCCCAGCCGACGGCGGCGCCCGTGGCGTAGGCCACGCAGAGCGCGCCCAGGACGAGGCCGGGCAGCGTCCGGCTCTCCAGGAGCCGGCGCAGCGGCGCACGGCGGGCGGGTTCCGGCAGCTCGGCGGCGGACGTGTCGGCGGGCGGTGCGCCCGGGCGTCCGGCCCCGGGCAGCACCGTATCGGTGGAGCTCACTCGGCCTCTCCCCCTCCGGCCCGGGGCCTCGCGCCCCGGCCACGGACCACCGGCCGCGCACCTCTCGGCCGTACGCGCTGGCCTGGCGCCCCGTCAGGACGGTGGCCCAGGGGGTGGGCGGCCTGTCGGCCGCCGCACCGTACCGATGCTCCCAAAATGGACCCTACACCAATTCCGTCACTCAATGACACGCACACTCAACTTAGAGTAATGGCGCGGGAGTAGCGGAATGTCCCCGATTCCGACGGATCGGCCCGGTTGGCGGCGGCGCGCGGGCGGGGGCTCACGCGGCGCGCACGGGAGCACGCGGCGGCGCCCCGCCCTCGGGCCGACCGCGCCGACGGCGGTCCGGGCCCGGCGGCGGGGCCGGTTCTCAGCGGCCCGGCGGGGCCGGATCGTGTGGGAACAGCCGCAACCGGTGCGCCAGCGCGGCCGCCTCGCCCCGGCCGCCGACCGCGAGCTTGCCCAGGATGTTGGAGACGTGCACGCTTGCGGTCTTCGGAGAGATGTACAGCTCCTCGGCGATCTGCCGGTTGGTCCAGCCGCGCGCGAGCAACCGGAGCACGTCCCGCTCACGGGGGGTGAGGTTGAAGGAGTCCCCGGCGGTCGCGGCCGGCACGGGCCCGGCCGCCGTCCGCTCGGCGGGCGCCAGGCTCAGCCCGGCCCGCTCGGCCAGGCCCTCGACCTGCGCCCCGAGCGTCCGGTCCTTGCGGACCGCCGCCAGTGCGGCGGCCTCGCGCAGCAGTTCGGCCGCGGCCTCGCGCCGCCCGGCCCGCACCTCGGCCTCGCCGGCCCGCAGCAGGGCGACCGCCAGCGGGTACGGCAGGCCGGTCGGCCGCAGCGCCTCGACGGCGGCGGCCCACTGCGCGGGGGTGTCGGCGCCCTCGGCGCGGGCCAGTTCGGCCTCCAGCAGCCGGGACCAGCCGTGGTGCAGCGGGGCCCGGGGCCGCAGCGCGGCGGCGGCCGCGCTGATCGCGGCCAGTGCCGCGGGGCGGCCCGCCTCGGCCTCCGGCAGGCCCCGGGTGTCCGCCTCCACCGCGGCGGCCTCGGCCAGCAGCGGGTAGACATTGGCCTCGTAGCCGAGCCGCCCGTCCTCGGTCAGCGCGGCGAGCAGTTCGGCCCGGGCCTCCAACGGCCGGCCGCCGAGCGCGGCGACCCGCACCGCCAGCCGGCTGATCGGCACCCCGTGCTGGACCTGGCCGACCCGGTTGGCCGCCCGGGCCCGGGCCAGCATGGTCGCCGCGGTGGGCAGGTCCCCCCGGAGCAGGGCGAGTTCGCCGCGCATCCGGTCCAGGAACTCGGCGTGGGTGCCGCTGAGGCTGCCCAGCTCGCAGGCGGCGAGCACCTCGGCCGCCTCCTCGACCCGTCCGAGGTCGGTGAGCGCCTCCACCAGGTTGCCGGTCAGGATGGTGCCGATGTTGCGCAGCAGGCCGTTGCCGTCCGCGAACTCCAGGCCCTCGCGGGCCAGCCGGACCGCGTCCTCGGGCCGGCCCAGCCCGCGCTGCAGGCTGGAGAGGTTGTTGATGCCGCGCAGCAGCAGGTCGGGCACGCCCAGCCGGCGGGCCCGCTCGACCGCCCCGACCAGTTCGGCCAGCCCGCCCTCGGCGTCGCCCTGGACGTCGTAGCGCAGGCCGCCGAGGGTCATCCGGGCGTGCACCTCGACCGAGTGCGCGCCGACCTCCGCGGCGATCCGGATCGCCCGCTCGGCGAGTTCGAGGTGCTCGGGCCCGGGCTTCTTGAGCATCGCCGAGCCGGCGCCGAGCGCCAGCACCTCGGCCTGGACGGCGGACGGCGGCAGCGGCTCCACCAGGCGCAGCGCGTGGCCGATCTCCTCCTCGTCGCCGGAGCGGCGCAGGCTGCCCAGCATCCGGGCCCGGTTGATCCGGAACCAGGCCGCGCGCACCGGGTGCACCGTCTCGTCGACCAGCCGCAGCCCGCGCTTGGCCAGGCTCAGGCCGCGCTCGCGGTCGCCGCAGCGGCGGGCCGCGACCACCGCCTCGGCCAGCACGTCCTCCAGCTGGATCCGGTCGCAGTCCTCGTCGGCGGCGCTGCTGTCGCAGGAGCCGGGCGGGTAGGTCTCGGCCCAGTCGTACGGGCGCAGGGTGTGCGCCAGCACCTCCTCGGAGACCATGTCCCACAGCTCCAGGGCGCGTTCCAGCATGCCCAGCTGCTCGGCGAAGGCGTTGCGGCGCCGGGCCGCGCGGGCGGCGTCCAGGGCGGTCGGCAGGGCGCGGGCCGGGTCGTGCGCGTGGTACCAGTAGTTGGCCAGCCGGGCGGCCAGCGCGTCGGAGGAGACCAGCTGCGGCTGGGCCTCCACGGCGAGGGCGAACTTGCGGTTGATCCGGTGCCGTTCGCCGGGCAGCAGGTCGTCGGAGACGGCCTCGCGGACCAGCGCGTGCCGGAACCGGTAGCCCTCGCCCTCGCTGTCCGGGCGCAGGATGTTGGCGCCGACGGCCGAGCGCAGCGCCTCGATCAGCGCCTCCTCGTCGTCGTCGAGGACGGCGGCGAGCAGGGCGTGTTCGACGTGCGAGCCGCCCTCGGCGGCGATCCGCACCACCCGCTGGGCCTCCTCGTCCAGGCCCTCGACCCGTACCAGCAGGATGTCCCGCAGCGAGTCGGTCAGTCCGGCGCCGCAGCCGTCGTCGAAGGCGGTGGCCAGTTCCTCGACGAAGAACGGGTTGCCCTCCGAGCGGCGGTGGATCCGGTCCACCAGTTGGCCGTCGGGGTCGGTGATGCCGAGGATGCCGGCCAGCTGGGCGGCCACCTCGCGGCGGACGAACCGGGCCAGTTCCAACCGCTGGACGGTGCGCAGCCGTTCGAGCTCGGCGAGGAAGGGCCGCAGCGGGTGCCGGCGGTGCAGGTCGTCGGTGCGGTAGGTGGCGACCAGCAGCACCCGGGAGCGGTGCAGGGTGCGCACCAGGAAGGCCAGCAGTTCGCGGGTGGAGCGGTCGGACCAGTGCAGGTCCTCGACGGCGAGCACGAGGGTACGTTCCGCGCCGAGCCGTTCGAACAACCTCGCGGTGTGCTCGAACAGCCGGGCCCGGCCGTACTCGTCGTTGGGTTCGCCGTCGGCCTCGCCGAACTCGGAGAGCAGCCGCGCGAGATGGCCTTCGCTGCCGGCCGCGGCGGCCTCGAACTCGGGGCCCAGCGAGCGGTGCAGCCGGCGCAGCGCGGCGGCCAGCGGCGCGTACGGCAGGCCCTCGGCTCCGACCTCCGGACAGCTGCCGAGGGAGGTGAGCGCTCCCCGGTCGGCGGCGCGCTGCAGGAACTCCTCCAGCAGCCGGGTCTTGCCGACGCCGGCCTCGCCGCCGATCAGCACGGCCTGCGGACTGCCGGTCCCGGCCCGGCGCAGCGCGTCGGTCAGTTCGGTGATCTCGCTGCCACGGCCGACGAAGACGGGGCTGACCGATATCTGCTGCATGGAGGCGAGCATGCCATAGCCGGAGGGGACCGGCCGAGGGGATATCTCCCCTGGCGAACGCCCGGAGGGGGAGACGCTCACTCGCAGCGTCTCCCCCTCCACGGCTCCCTCGGCACCGTCGTGGTGCCGCACCGTCAGCATTCGGTCTGGCGGACGGGGCGCCGCTGGAAGCGGGAGGCCACCGGACGCCGGCGCAGGCGGCGGGCCTCCTTGGCCTCGCGCACCAGGCGCTCGTGCTCGGCCTGGGCCACGAGCTCGTGGGCCTGTTGCTGGAAGGTCTGGTACTCGATCATCTTCGGTTCCCCCTGTGGGTTTCGCTGCTTCCTGCTGACAAGTAAGAGCTTCCTCTCCCAGTGGGGGGTGCCACATCGGGAGCGTGCCCGATCTTCCGGGGCCCGGAGGGCTTAGATCGGGTGCCGGAAACGACTCAAGGCCCGGTCTCACCCCGATATGGGGGTGAGACCGGGCCTTAGGCCTTACTTAGAGGGCCTTAGATGCCTTAGTTGCCTTAGGAAGGCAGGCTTGACAGCTCAGGCGCCCTGGGAACGGACCACTCAGGCGGAGACGCCGAGCCGCTCCAGGATCAGGTCCTTGACGCGGGCGGCGTCGGCCTGGCCGCGGGTGGCCTTCATGACCGCGCCGACCAGCGCGCCCACCGCGGCGACCTTGCCGTCACGGATCTTGGCGGCGATCGCCTCGTTCTCCGCGATGGCCTGGTCGACGGCCGCGCCGAGCGCGGAGTCGTCCGAGACGACGGCCAGACCGCGCTTCTCGACGACCTCGTCCGGCTCGCCCTCGCCGGCCAGCACGGCCTCGATGACCTGGCGGGCCAGCTTGTCGTTCAGCTTGCCCTCGGCGACCAGCGCGGCGACCCGGGCGACCTGCGCCGGGGTGATCGGCTGCTCGCTCAGCTCGGTGCCGGTCTCGTTGGCGCGGCGGGCCAGCTCGCCCATCCACCACTTGCGGGCCTGGTCGGCCGGGGCGCCGGCCGCGATGGTCTCCTGGATCGGCTCCACCGCACCGGCGTTGAGCACCGACTGCATGTCCTTGTCGGACAGGCCCCACTCGGCCTGCAGCCGGGCACGGTACACCCGCGGCAGCTCGGGCAGGGCGGCGCGCAGCTCCTCGACCCACGCACGGGCGGGGGCGATCGGCACCAGGTCCGGCTCGGGGAAGTAGCGGTAGTCCTCGGCGTTGTCCTTGATCCGGCCCGAGGTCGTGGAGCCGTCCTCCTCGTGGAAGTGACGGGTCTCCTGGACGATGGTGCCGCCGTCGGTCAGCACGGTGGCGTGCCGCTGGATCTCGAAGCGGGCCGCCCGCTCGACGCTGCGCAGCGAGTTGACGTTCTTGGTCTCCGAGCGGGTGCCGAACTTCTCGGTGCCGTTCGGGCGCAGCGACAGGTTGACGTCGCAGCGCATCTGGCCCTTGTCCATGCGCGCCTCGGAGACGCCCAGCGACTTGATGACCTCGCGCAGCTCGGCGACGTACGCCTTGGCGACCTCGGGGGCGCGCTCGCCCGCACCCTCGATCGGCTTGGTGACGATCTCGATCAGCGGGATGCCGGCCCGGTTGTAGTCGAGCAGCGAGTGGGTGGCGCCGTGGATGCGGCCGGTGGCCCCGCCGACGTGGCTGGACTTGCCGGTGTCCTCTTCCATGTGGGCGCGCTCGATCTCCACCCGGAAGGTCGAGCCGTCCTCCAGCTGCACGTCGAGGTAGCCGTCGAAGGCGATCGGCTCGTCGTACTGCGAGGTCTGGAAGTTCTTGGGCATGTCCGGGTAGAAGTAGTTCTTCCGCGCGAACCGGCACCACTCGGCGATCGAGCAGTTCAGCGCCAGGCCGATCTTGACGGCCGACTCGACGCCGATGGCGTTGACGACCGGCAGCGAGCCGGGCAGGCCCAGGCAGGTCGGGCAGGTCTGGCTGTTCGGCTCCGCGCCCAGCTCGGTCGAGCAGCCGCAGAACATCTTGGTCTTGGTACCCAGCTCGACGTGGACCTCAAGGCCCATCACCGGGTCGTACGACGCCAGAGCGTCGTTGTAGGACACCAGGTTCATGGTGCTCACAGGAATCCCTTCGTATTCAGTGCGTCTTCGGTGTCCGCAAGCCATCGTTGGTACGACGGCAGCTGGGAGAGAAGCTCAAGGTCGATGTGTCGGGCCAGTAGTTCCATGCTGTCGTCGAGGACTCCGCCGTGTCCGGTGCCGGCGATCTCCTGCCAGACCCGCTTCGCGTAGGCCGGTCGATCAGGGCTGTTGTGCGCCTTCTCCACCGAGGCCGGGGTCTTGTACGGGTAGGCGGCCAGGTTCGCGCCCGCGATCGAGCGGCGGATCGCCTCCCGGTCGGCCAGCATCCACGACTCGGTCATCCGGACCGGGACGAGCGCCACCGGCTCGGCGGCCTTCGTCCCCCGGGCCTGCTCGCGGAGCCGCGCGGTCAGTTTCTCGGCGGTACCGCGTTCCTTCTCGTCGCTGTGCACGAAGATCAGGTGGCACTCGCGCGCCAGCTCCCAGGCGGCCTCGGCCACCTCTTCGGCAGTGCCCGAGCCGGTGATCATACGGTCGGCGAGCTCGCACGGGTGCACCGTCACCGGGCCCGGTGCCCTGGCCAGCAGCAGGTCGTCCAGCTGCCGGGTGATCAGGGTACTAAGGAACGGCGCGTCGCTCACTCCCTCCACGACCAGCCCGGGGTGCAGCGGCCGGTAGCCCTTCACGCGGCGCCCCGTTCCAGCCTACGCAGCAGCCGGTCCACTGCCTGCGGGGTGGTGGAGCCGCCCGGTTCCGCGTCCGGGTCCCGGGGCCGCAGCGGGCGCGCGGTCGTGACCCGTGAGACCGCCCGCCGCTCCGGATCGATGTGGTTCGCCTGGTCCAGGAAGACCACGCTGCCGGAGAGGTCAGTGCGCAGCGCGGCCAGCAGGGCGGGCGAGTGGGTGGTGACCAACAGCTGGCCCGGTGCGGTCAGCGCCGGGGCCGGCAGTCCGGCGTCCCGGCCGAGCCGGCGGACCAGGTCGGCCACCTGGGAGAGGTGCATGCCGTTCTCGATCTCCTCGACGGCGAGCACCCCGGGCCGCTCCCGGTCCCAGTAGGCGGCCAGCAGGGCGAGGGCGCGCAGGGTGCCGTCCGACAGCGAGGCCGGCGAGACCCAGCCGGTGTGCTGGAACTCGACCTCGAAGTCGTACTCGCCCCTGGTCCGGACGACCTCCGTACGAATGTCCCGGACACCGGGCACGAGTGCGGCGAGATCGGCCACCAGCCGGGTGAAGCGCTCGGGATCGGTGGCGCCGATCCGGTCCAGGACGACCGCGAGGTTGCCGCCGTGCGGCTCCAGCGGGCCGTCCGCCTCGGGGCGGCCGAGCTCCCGCAGGGCCCCGGGTTCGAGGATGTACGGCTGCCAGGCCGCGGTCTCGCGGGCGACCAGACCGAGGAGTTCCAGGGTGCCGGCCGCCTCGCTGTGCAGGCCGAAGAGCTCGTCGTCCTCGGTCACGGTCGGGTCGCCGAGGATCGGGCCGCCGATCGTGGCCGCCCGGGTGCCGGTCCTGGCCGTGAAGGCGTCGCGGGCCCGGACGATGTCGACCCGCAGTGCGTCGGAGTAGCCGAGCCGGTCCATCCAGTCGGTGTTCTCCAACCGGCTCACCCAGACGCGGCTCTGGCCGCGGACCAGCGCGGCCCGGTGGGGTGCCCCCGGCCGGGAGCCGGACCGGTCCAGCCGTACTTCCACCCGCAGCCGGACCGGCAGCGGGCCATCGGCCGAGGCCACCACGGCTCCCACGGTGATCCGGAACGAGTCCCGCAGCGGGGCCCGCTCGGCGCCGCCCCGGTGGAAGAGGTCACGGACGGCCAGCCGCCGGTCGCCGGCCGCTGCGGCGTCGAAGCCGTGGTGGACCGTTCCCGACACCAGCCGCAGCGCGTCGAACAGGTTCGACTTGCCGGCGCCGTTGACGCCCAGGAGCACGGTGACTGGATGCACATCGAGCTCGAAGCCGACGAACGACTTGAACCCGTCGATGCGAATCTGGGTGATCATCTCCTACTCCTGTCCTTCCCCGTGGGCACAGCGGGCCCGGGCCGTCAGCCCGGGCCCGCCACGGCCGCTAGCCCAGCAGCACGTCGTCGGAGCCCAGCCGGCGCAGCTCGCGCACCAGCAGGGCGGTGCCGGTGACCAGCGCGGCGGCGCCGACCAGGGCGTTCACCAGCTTGAGGGTGTCGCTCTCCTCGCGGGCCTTGCGGACGTCCTTGGCGACCGAGATCGCGCCGAAGGCGCTGGTGCCGATGGACAGCCACAGACCGGGCCGGGAGTGCTTGAAGCCCTTGAGGGAGCTCGGGGCCTTGGCCTTCTCGATCCTGCTCACAGTGCCGGTGCCTCCTCCAGCAGGGTGTGCCCCCACTTGTCGTTGAGTGCGGCCTCGACGGCGCCGCCCACGCGGTACAGGCGGTCGTCCGCCATCGCGGGCGCGATGATCTGCAGGCCGACCGGGAGATTGTCCTCCGACGCCAGGCCGACCGGCAGCGACATGGCCGCGTTGCCCGCCAGGTTCGACGGAATCGTGCACAGGTCGGCCAGGTACATCGCCATCGGGTCGTCGGCGCGCTCGCCGATCGGGAAGGCGGTGGTCGGCGTGGTCGGCGAGACCAGGACGTCCACGCCGGCGAACGCGGCGTCGAAGTCCCGCGAGATGAGCGTGCGGACCTTCTGGGCCGAGCCGTAGTAGGCGTCGTAGTAGCCCGAGGACAGCGCGTAGGTGCCCAGGATGATGCGGCGCTTGACCTCGTCGCCGAAGCCGGCCTCACGGGTCAGCGCGGTGACCTCCTCGGCCGAGCGGCTGCCGTCGTCGCCGACCCGCAGGCCGTAGCGCATCGCGTCGAAGCGGGCCAGGTTGGAGGAGCACTCGCTCGGCGCGATCAGGTAGTACGCCGGCAGCGCCAGGGTGAACGACGGGCAGGAGACCTCGACGACCTCGGCGCCCAGCTCGCGCAGCAGCTCCACCGACTCGTCGAAGCGCTGCATCACGCCGGCCTGGTAGCCCTCGCCGGCGAACTCCTTGACGACGCCGATCCGCATGCCGCGGACGTCGCGCATCCGCGCGGCCTCGACCACGGCCGGGACCGGCGCGTCGATCGAGGTCGAGTCCAGCGGGTCGTGGCCGGCGATGGCCTCGTGCAGCAGCGCCGCGTCCAGCACGGTGCGGGCGCACGGGCCGCCCTGGTCCAGGCTGCTGGAGAACGCCACCAGGCCGTAGCGGGACACCGAGCCGTAGGTCGGCTTGACGCCGACGGTGCCGGTGACGGCGCCGGGCTGGCGGATCGAGCCGCCGGTGTCGGTGCCGATCGCCAGCGGGGCCTCGAAGGCGGCCAGCGCGGCGGCCGAACCGCCGCCGGAGCCGCCCGGGATGCGGGTGAGGTCCCACGGGTTGCCGGTCGGGCCGTAGGCGGAGTTCTCGGTGGAGGAGCCCATCGCGAACTCGTCCATGTTGGTCTTGCCGAGGATGACGACGCCGGCGTCCTTGAGACGGCCGGTCACCGTGGCGTCGTACGGCGGGATCCAGCCCTCGAGCATCTTGGATCCGCAGGTGGTCGGGACGCCCTTGGTGGTGAAGACGTCCTTCAGCGCGAGCGGGACGCCGGCCAGCGGGCCCAGCTCCTCGCCCTTGGCGCGCTTCTCGTCGACGGCCCTGGCCGCGGCCAGCGCGCCCTCGGTGTCGACGTGCAGGAAGGCGTTGACCTTCTTGTCGACGGCGTCGATGCGGTCCAGGTGCGCCTGCGCGACCTCGACGGCGGACACCTCGCCCTTGGCGATGGCGGCGGCCGTCTCGGCGGCGGTGTACTTGATCAGCTCGGTCATCTCGGTCAGTCCTCCCCGAGGATCTGCGGCACACGGAAACGCTGCTCCTCGGCGGCGGGGGCGCCGGACAGCGCCTCCTCCGGAGTGAGCGACGGCCGGACCTCGTCCGCGCGCATGACGTTGGTCAGCGGCAGCGGGTGGGAGGTCGGCGGGACGTCCTGTCCGGCGACCTCGGAAACGCGGGCGACCGCGCCGATGATCACGTCGAGCTGCTCGGCGAAGTGGTCCAGCTCTTCGGGCTTCAGCTCAAGACGCGACAGCCGGGCGAGGTGGGCGACCTCCTCGCGCGTGATGCCAGGCATGCAGCGATCCTCAGGGTGAGTTCTGGTGAGGCCCGGCGGTGCCTTGCGGGCGGTGCCGGGCCCGGGCAGGAGCAGCCGGGTTCGGCGCTCCGTCCTCGTGGTCTTTGGCCCCATCCTATGGGGCCCGGCCCGGCCACCGGCCAACGAGTGAGCCGGGGCGCCCGTCACTCCCCCGCCGGTGACCGGCCGTCGCTCCCCCGGTGCCCTCGGCCGCGCGGCCCGCCGCGCCTCCCGGCGTGCCCCCCGCCGCGCCTCCCCGCGCCCTGGGCTACTGCGGCCGGTAGCGCGCCCAACTCTGCGGGCCCGGCGCCTTGATCTCCATCTGGGCGGCGGCCTGCGCCGCCTGGACCACCGGCGGCAGCACGGAGGGCCGCACCGGCGGCAGCGCCGGGGGCAGGACGGGCGGGAGCGACGGCGGCAGCACCGGCGGGGCGGCCTGCTGGCCGATCGGCCTGGGCGGCTGGGCCGGTCGGAACCCGGCGCGCAGCGGGGGCGACGCGCCCAGCCGCTCCACCGGCGGGGCGCCGGTGCGGTGCACCCGCAGCCAGGCGGTGGCCTGCTCGGCGGGCAGGGCGGCCGAGACCAGCCAGCCCTGGACGGCGTCCACGCCCATGCAGTGCAGCCGCTCCCAGGTCTCGTCGTCCTCGACGCCCTCGGCGACGACCGTCAGGCCCAGCGAGTGGGCGAGCTCCACCGAGCAGCGGACCACGGCCGCGTCGTGGTCGTCGGCGACCATCCGGGAGACGAAGGAGCGGTCGATCTTCAGCTCGCCGACCGGCAGGCTGCGCAGCCGCACCAGCGAGGAGTGGCCGGTGCCGAAGTCGTCCAGGGACATCCCCACGCCGTAGCCGCGCAGCTCGGCGAGGGTGTCGGCGGCCCGCCGGGAGTCGTCCAGCAGCAGCCGCTCGGTGATCTCCAGCTGGAGCGCGTGGGCCGGCACCTGGTGGCGTACGAGGTGGCCGGCGACCCGCTGGGCGAACCCGGGGTTGAGCACGTCGCGCGGCGAGACGTTGACCGCGACCTGCACCTGGAGGCCCTGGTCGCGCCAGTACGCGAGCTGGCCGACCGCCGCCTCCAGCACGTAGTCGGTGAGCCGGGGCATCAGGCCGCTGGACTCGGCGAGCCCGACGAACTCGTCCGGCGAGACCCGGCCCTGGCCGGGGCGGTCCCAGCGCAGCAGTGCCTCCAGGCCCACCACCCGGCCGTCGAAGGCGACCTTCGGCTGGTAGTGCAGCTCCACCTCGCCGGTCTCCAGGGCCCGCCGCAGGTCCCCGAGCAGCCCGATCCGGTACGGGGTGTCGGCGTCCTGGGTCTCGTCGTACTGGGCGACGCCGCTGCATCCCTCCTGGGCGTGGCCCATCGCGACATCGGCCCGGCGCAGCAGCGACTCGGCGTCCTGGGCGTGCTGCGGGTAGACGCAGACGCCGGCGCTGGCCTCCAGGACGAGCAGCAGCCCGTCCAGCCGGATCGGGGCGGCCAGTTCGGCGATCAGCGCCTTGGCGACCCGCTCCAGGCTGTCCGGGCAGTTGATGCCGGGCAGCAGGACGGCGAACTCGTCGCCGCCCATCCGGGCCACCATCGGGCGGCCGCGCCGGTAGTGCCGGGGCAGCCCGGCGAAGACGTCGTCGATGGACTCCCGGGTCGCGCTGCCGGCCGGGCCGCCGGAGCGCAGGGCCCGGTGCAGTCGGCGGGCGATGTGAACCAGCAGACGGTCACCGGCCGTATGACCAAGTGTGTCATTGAGTGATCGGAAGCGGTCGAGGTCAAGCAGGATGAGACCGATGCTGTAGCCGTGATCACACTCCGCGATCGCCTCCTGGGCGGCCAGCAGCAGGGCCTGACGATTGGGCAGGTCCGTCAGCGGGTCGGTCAGTTGGTCGCGGGCGCGGTCCCGGGCGATCCGCCAGGCCGCCACCAGCACGGCCAGGGGCACCGCGAACAGCGGCAGCAGCTCGGGTTCGTACCGGTAGACCAGGACGGCCAGCGGGATGAGCGGCGCGGCTCCGGCCAGCAGCACGCCGAGCAGCAGGACCGCACCTGCCACCCCCTGCGGCGGGCGTGTGGGCGCACCGCCGGTCGTACGATCCATAAGCCCTGTCCTCCGTCGGGCCCGCCCCGTCAGGCCGCCTTACGGTGAGGCACCGTGCCGGTACCGACAGCTGCCGGGCATGGAGCGACCCCGAGGAGCCCCGGCTCAGCCGGTGCCCCCACCCCTGCTGACACTCTGTTGCGCTCCAGGGTATGCCGGGGTCCACCCGGTGGGCAGACTTTCGGACAACCGGAAACGCGCCACCGCGCCCGGGTGTCGCACAGTGACACAATGCCCGCTATCGCCGCACGGCACCCGGTGACGTTGCATCAGGACGATAACAACACGGATTCGGCCACCCGCCGCTCGGGTCGGCCCCAGATCACTCCCCCGCGGGCGCCTCCACCGGCTCGGCGGCCTCCTCGGGCTCCGGAAGCCCCAGGTGGGCACGGGCGGCGGCCGGGCCGTCGGCCAGCAGGACGGCGAAGCCCGCGTCGTCCAGGACGGGCAGTCCGAGCTGAACGGCCTTGTCGAACTTGGACCCCGGGTTGTCACCCGCGACCACGAAATCGGTCTTCTTCGAAACCGAACCGGTCACCTTCGCTCCGCGCGAGGTCAGCGCCTCCTTGGCGCCGTCCCGGGTGTGGCCGGCCAGGGTGCCCGTCACCACCACCGTCAGGCCCTCCAGCGGGCGCTCCGCCTCCTCCTCGTCCGCGAACTCCTCGGTGAAGCGGACCCCGGCGGCGCGCCACTTCTCCAGGATGTCGCGGTGCCACTGCTCCTGGTACCACTCGACCACCGACCGGGCGATGATCGGCCCGACCCCCTCGACCGCGGCCAGCTCCTCCTCGGTGGCCGAGAAGATCCGGTCCAGGTCACGGAACTCCCGGGCCAGCTCCTGGGCCGCGACCGGCCCCACGTGCCGGATCGAGAGCCCGTTGAGGAACCGCCACAGCGGCCGGTCCTTCACCCTCTCCAGGTTCTCCAGCAGCAGTCCGGCGGTCTTCTTGGGCTCGCCCTTCTGGTTGGCGAAGAACGTGGCCTTCTTCTCCTTGCCCGTCCGGTCGTCCAGCTTGGGCATGCCGGTCTTCTGGTCGCGCACCAGGACCTCGATCGGCAGCAGCTGCTCCATCGTCAGCCCGAAGATGTCGCCCTCGTCCCTCACCGGCGCCTCGGCCGGCTCCAGCGGCTGGGTCAGCGCCGTCGCCGCGACGTAGCCGAGGCCCTCGACGTCCAACGAGGAACGGCCGCCCAGGAAGGCGATCCGCTCGCGGATCTGGGCCGGGCAGAACTGGGCGTTCGGGCAGCGCAGATCGATGTCGCCCTCGGCCATCGGACGCAGCTCGGCCCCGCACTCGTGGCAGTGCGAGGGCATCACGAACTCCCGCTCGGTGCCGTCCCGGAGGTCCTCCACCGGCCCGAGGATCTCCGGGATGACGTCACCGGCCTTGCGCAGCACGATCGTGTCGCCCAGCAGCACGCCCTTGGCCTTGACGACCTCCTGGTTGTGCAGCGTCGCGTACTGCACCATCGAACCGGCCACCTTCACCGGCTCGGCCAGCACCGCGTACGGGGTGGCCCGGCCCGTCCGGCCGATGCCGACCTTGATCTCGGCGAGCCTGCCGGTGACCTCCTCCGGCGGGTACTTCCAGGCGATCGCCCAGCGCGGGGACTTGGAGGTCGCGCCGAGCCGGCCCTGGAGGGCGATCTCGTCGACCTTGACCACCACGCCGTCGATCTCGTGCTCGACCGAGTGCCGCTGCTCGCCGAAGTGCCGGATGAACTCCCGCACCTCGTCCAGCGTCCCCACCACCCGGTTGTGCCGGGCGGTGGGCAGGCCCCAGTCGTGCAGCAGCCGGTACGCGTGCGACTGGTCGTCGATGTCGAAGCCGACCCGGGCGCCGATGCCGTGCACCACCATGTGCAGCGGGCGCGAGGCCGTGACGTGCGGGTCCTTCTGGCGCAGCGAACCGGCGGCGGCGTTGCGGGGGTTCATGAACAGCCGGATCAGCGCCCGGGGCCGCTTGCCCTCCTTCGCGCGCTCCTCGTTCTCCCGGCGGCGCAGCTCGTTCTCCGCCACGAACGAGGCGTTGAGCGCCTCGAAGGCCTCCGTCGGGAAGTAGACCTCGCCGCGGATCTCCACCAGCTCGGGGACGTCATCGCCCTTGAGCCGGTGCGGGATCTCCTTGATGGTGCGGACGTTCGCGGTGATGTCCTCGCCGACCCGGCCGTCGCCGCGCGTCGCCGCCTGCACCAACTGGCCGTTCTCGTAGGTGAGGTTGACGGCCAGGCCGTCCACCTTGAGCTCGCACAGGTAGTGGTAGTCGATGCCGTCCAGCTCGCCGGCCACCCGCTCGGCCCAGGCGGCGAGCTCGTCGTCGTCCATCGCGTTGTCGAGGCTGAGGAGGCGCTCGCGGTGCTCGACCTCGGCGAACAGCCCGGTCGGGGCGCCGCCGACCCGCTGCGTCGGCGAGTCGGGGGTGACCAGGGCCGGGTGCTCGGCCTCCACCGCCTCCAGCTCGCGCATCAGGCCGTCGAACTCGGCGTCGCTGACGACCGGGGCGTCCTGCTCGTAGTACCGGACCCGGTGGTCGGTGATCTCCTGCGCCAGCTCGGCGTGCCGCCGGCGCACCTCCGCCGGGACGTCCTCCCAGCCCTCGACAGCCGTCACCGCAAGCCCTCCTACGTTCTCATTCCGGGTTGTCCACCAGGCTCTGCGCCGCCCGTACGCTCTGGGACAACGCCGTGCGCGCGTACGCCGGGGAGGCCCCGGACAGCCCGCAGGTCGGCGTCACCAGCACGCGGCGGCCCAGCAGATCCGGAGCGAACCCGAGCCTGCGCCACAAGGTCCTGACACCCTGGACACTACCGGCCGGGTCCGACATCCCCAGGTCAGTGGAGGGGACGACACCAGCGAGGATCGTCGTGCCCGCCTCCACGGCCTCGCCCAGGTCCTCGTCCGAACGCTCGGTGAGGAGCGAGAAGTCCAGCGAGACCCCGGCCACCCCGGCGCGGCGCAGCAGCGGCACCGGGACGTCCGGCGCGCAACAGTGCACGACGACGGGCGCGTCCAGGGCCCCGATGACGTTCCGCAGCACCTCCTCGGCGACCTGCCGGTCCACCGAGCGCAGCCGCTGGAAGCCGCTGGCGGTCCGCACCGAGCCCGCCAGGACGGCGGGCAGCGAGGGCTCGTCGAGCTGCAGCACGACCTCCGCGCCCGGGATCCGACCGCGGACGTCCGCGAGGTGGCGGCGCAGTCCCTCGGTGAGCGAGCCGGCGATGTCCCGGCAGGCGCCGCGGTCGGAGAGCGCCTTCTCGCCGTACTTCAGCTCGACGGCCGCCGCCAGCGTCCACGGGCCGACGGCCTGGACCTTCAGCGCGCCCCGGTAGCCCTGGGTGAACTCCTCCAGGGCGTCCAGGTCCTCGCCGAGCCAGGAGTGGGCGCGCCGGGTGTCCCGGCCGGGACGGTCGGTGAACCGCCAGCCGCTCGGCTCGGTCTGCGCGAACAGCTCGACCAGGAAGCCGGCGCCGCGCCCGATCATGTCGGCGCCCGGCCCGCGCGCGGGCAGCTCGGGCAGGAACGGCAGCTGCTCCAGCGCCCCGGTGGAGGTCCTGGCGGCCTCCCGGGCGTCGGTACCGGGCAGCGAGCCGACGCCGGTGGCGGCGCCGCGCAGGTCGGGGAAGGCATGTGGGGTGCTCACCCGCCCGAGCCTAGTGCGCGGCGGCCGCCGGGTCGGCGGGCCGGGGGCGCGGGGGCGCCGCCGGGGCGTTCTGCGGCCGGCGCGCTGCCGGGTCGGTCACTGACCGGGGCGGACCGTGATGTCGGTGATCTCCGCGTCCCGGGAGGCGTCCAGCGCGGCGAGGAGCGCCCGGGCGACGGACTCCGGCTCGATCCAGCGGCCGGCGTCGTACTCCTTGCCCTCCTGCTGGTGCACCTTGGCCTGCATCGCGGTCGCGGTGCGGCCCGGGTAGACCGAGGTGACCCGGACGCCGTTCGCGTGCTCCTCGTGGCGCAGCGAGTCGGCGAGCGCCTTCAGGCCGTGCTTGCTCGCCGCGTACGCCGACCACTCGGCGTGGGCGTTCAGCCCGGCACCGGAGTTCACGAAGACCACATGGCCCTTCGCCAGGCGGAGCGACGGCAGCAGCAGGCGGGTCAGCTCGGCCGGGGCGACCAGGTTGACGTTCAGCGTCTCCTGCCAGGCCTTCACCGGCAGTTCGCCGACCGTGCCCAGCTCGACCATGCCCGCGACGTGCAGCAGCGAGTCCAACTCGACGGGCATCGCCTGGTGCCCGAACGCCCAGGACAGCTTGCCCGGGTCGCCCAGGTCGCCGACCAGGGTCCGCGCCCCGGGGAAGCGCCCCCGCAGTTCGGCGGCCCGCCGGGCGTCGCGGGCCAGCAGCCAGAGGTCGTCGCCGCGCTCGGCGAGCTTCCCGGCCAGGACGGCGCCGATGCCCGAGCCGGCGCCGGTGATCAGATGTGCAGCCATGGGTCCGATCCTCTCAGGCCTTGAGCTGCGCGAACACCTCGGCGGGCGTGTCGGCGAAGGTCACCAGCTCGGCGAGCGGCCGGGGCAGGAAGCCCTCGGTGTCCATCCGCTCCAGCTGGGTCCGCAGGCCCGCGTAGAAGCCCTCGGTGTCCAGGAGCACCACCGGCTTCTCGAACATGCCGTGCTTCTTCAGCTCCAGCACCTCGGTCACCTCGTCCATCGTGCCGAGCCCGCCGACCAGCACCACGATCGCGTCCGCGCGGGCCGCCAGCTCGGCCTTGCGCTCGGCGAGGTCCGCCGTCATCACCAGCTCGTCGGCGCCGACGTACGCCTTGTGCTTCAGCATCTCGACCAGCACGCCGACCAGCCGCCCGCCGGCCGCCTTCACCTCGTCGGCGAGCAGGCCCATCAGCCCGGCGTTGGAGCCGCCCCAGACCAGGGTGTGCCCGCCCTCACCCAGGAGGCGCGCGAACTCGGCGGCGGGGGCGGAGTAACGGTCGTCGAGCGAGTACGCGGAGCAGAAGACGCAGATATTCATAGTGCCCCTGGTCTATCACGCGCCCGGACACCCGCTCACCGGCATTACGCGGGGCCACCGGCGGGCCCTGAATCCGAAGACTGGCCCTAAGGTGCTGCGCGTGCGCCAACTAGAGATATCGGACCTGATCACGGCGGTGGACCCGGTCGACGGCCGCCGGCTCCCGGTCCGTCGCGACGACGTCGTCCGGCAGCTGCGGGCGGCCGGGGACGAACGGGCCGCCCGGATCGTCGCCGGACTGCCCGTCGACCGGGACGGCACCCTCGACCCCGACGCCGTCGACCGGCTGCTCGTCAGCGTCCACACCGAACTCCAGCGGCTCAGCGAGGAACTGCGCGTCGGCGACCGGCTGGTCCACCTGCTCGGCCCGCTCTTCGCCGCCATCCGGGCCGACGGCGGGCGGCCCGGACCGTACCGGCTGGTCGACATCGGCTGCGGCCTCGGCTACCTGGTCCGTTGGCTCGCGGCGACCGGCGCGCTCGGCCCCGACGTGGAACTCGTCGGCGTCGACCTCAACGCCGCCCTCGTCGGCGAGGCCGACCGCCTCGCCCGCGCCGAAGGACTCGACTGCCGGTTCGTCCACGGCAACGCCTTCGAACTGCCCGAAGCCGCGACGGTCTACGTCTCCACCGGGGTGCTGCACCACTTCGGGGCCGAGGCCCTGGCGGAGTTCTTCCGGGCCCAGGCGGCCTCCCCCGCGCTCGCCTTCTGCCACTTCGACATCGCCGCCACCACGCTGGCACCCATCGGCGCCTGGGTCTTCCACCGCGCCCGGATGCGGCACCCGCTCGGCCGCCACGACGGGGTCGTCTCGGCGGAGCGCGCACACCCCGACGAGGTGCTGCTGCGGGCGGCGTCGGCACCCGGCATGCGGGCGCTGGTGTACGAGCCGCGCGGGCTGTCCAACCCGTTCTGCACCACACTGCGGCCGGTGGTCGGAGTCCGGCCCGAACTGGAGGCGCCCCTGCGACGCGCCCTCGGCCGCCGGGCCCGCCGACTGGTCGGGGCCGAACACCTGGACGGGGGCGCGCGGTGACCCCCGCCGTGGCCCTCCTGCTGCTGGGCCTGGTCGACGCCGCCTTCAGCGGCTTCCGCGCGTACGCCGGACGCGACGCCCGCATCCGCAAGTACCGGGGCAACCTCCGGGCCGCCGCCCGGGGGCTGGCGGTCGGAGCGGTGCTGCTGGCCGCCCCCGTGGTGGTGGCCGTCCTGGTGCTGCTGACCGCCCCCGATCAGGCCCGGGCGTACGAGACCCTGACCGCCGGCGCCCGCGGCTACCTGCTCCCCCTCGTGGTGTACGCCACCGCCGTGCTGCTCTCGCTGGCCGCCTACCTCACCCTGCCGTTCCGCGCCGGCACCCTGGCCATGGTCATCGGCCTCGGCCCGCTGACCCTGCTCCGACCCGTCGCGGTCGCCGCCGCCTGCCTCGACGCGGTGTTCAACGGCGGCGGCCCGCCCTCGCTGCTGGTCGGCGCCACCGCCGGCGCGGCAGTCCTGTGCGTCGAGCCCCTGGTCCACCACCGGTGGTACCGCGAGGTGCAGTAGGGAGCCCGTTCTACTGTCGGCACGTGAGGATGCCGCCGAGGCAGGTGATCTTGAATGAGCCCTCGTTCGCGATCGTCTCGGCGGCGATCTCGTGTGCCCTGCCGACCGTCTCCCGGAACGGGACACCGCACTGCTCGGCCCATGCTTCGTACGAGGCCAGGTGGGCGATCAGCGGTGCGGGGTCGGTGAGTTCGATGGTGCCGGGCAGCTCTCGGACGCGGATGTCGCCGAACACCGCCCCGAGGTGGCCGACTGCCTGCTCCAGGGAGAAGCGCGCGCTGAGAGAGACCCGCGCCGGCCCTTCGGGGATGCCCAGGACGTCACCGGCCGCCCTCCTCCAGAGCCGGTCGAGTTCGCGCTTGTCGGTGTCGCTGTTGGTCGAGACGAGGAGTACACCGCCGGGTCGCAGGACCCGGGCGAGGTCCTTGATCGTGGCCTGGATGTCGCCCACGTGGTACAGCATGTGCAGGGCCAGCACGGCGTCGGCGGAGTCGTCGGCGAAGGGCAGTGCCTGGGCATCGGCGACCAGCACCGGCTTCTCCATCTCGGCGAGGATGCCCGCCGAGATGTCCACACCCACGACCCGCAGGTCCGGACGTTCCCGGCGAAGGCGGTTGGCGAACATGCCGTTGCCGCAGCCGATGTCGAACACCGTGCCCCTGGTGCCGGCCAGTTCGTCGACGACGATGCCCGGCAGGTCGTGCTGCGGCTGCTGCCAGCGGTAGATCGACTGCCGTGCGGCCAGGTGCCGCCCGTCGGCGTAGGCCTGGTTGGCGAGGACTGCTTTGTCGGAGACGGCGGCGGCCTGTTGCGCGGTGTTGCTCGTCACGTGGCTGACTCCTGAAGGTCGCCGAGGGTAGGACGGAGCAGGTCGAGGACGTGGGTCCAGTTGTAAGTTTCGCGCGCCCCGCCGGACTTGGGCCGGTGCGGCATGTGGTCGCCGATCAGGACGCCCATCGAGCGGAGGCGGGCCAGGCTTTCCGGGTACGCCGGGTGGGCGGCCAGGGCGGAGTTGACGTAGGGCTGGACGGCCACGGGGATGCCGAGTCCGTAGGCCTCGCAGAGTATGCCGAGCGCGAGGGTGTCGGAGATGCCGGCCGCCCACTTGTTGATGGTGTTGAACGTGGCGGAGACGACCGCGATGGCGTCCGCCGGAGGCAGTGGCTGGGGAATGCCCGGTGTGCGCCAGGCTGAGCGGATCGGATGGCCGGTCTGGGCTTCGATGGCCTCCTGGTCCAGGAAGCCGAGAGCGCTGGGGGTCGCGATCACACCGGTCTTCCACCCCTCGCTGTGCGCAGCGGTGATCAACTCTCCCACCCCGTCGGCGATCCCCGTGGCGCAGACGACGATGTAGAGGAACGGATCGCGGTGCTCGGTCAACGTGAACTCCCGTTCGTCAGAACGATTCCCGCCACCTTGAGCAGGTATCGTCCGCACTGGTTGCCATGAACGGAGTACCAGTATGCCCAGGCAGATCTCCGAGCACATCGGCGAACGCATCGCCCAGTACCGCAAGCTCCGCCACCTGACCCAGCGTGAACTCGCGGCCCGCGCCCACGTCTCCTACAGCATGCTGACCAAGGTCGAGCAGGGTGCCAAGCCCGCGACACCGGCCGTGATCGCCGCCGTCGCGCGCGCCCTGTTCGTCCAGACCGTCGACCTCACCGGCCAGCCGTATCTGGCCGAGCTGCGACAGGACGAGCTCGACGTACTGATCCAGCCGATCCGTGAAGCGCTCGATCTGTACGACCTCGGCGCCGATCCCGATGTCCCCCCCCGCCCAGTCGGCGAACTGCACTCCGCCGCCGAACGGTTGTGCGCGCTGATTCGCGAGACCCGCATCAAGGACGCGGCCCGGCTCCTTCCGGCCCTGATGGCCGAGGCGACGACGACCGCACACGCGACGCCGTCCGAGAAGGCCTGGCAGGTGCTGGCCAGCACCTACCGCACCGCCTACGACATCACCACGAAGTTGGGCTACAGCGATCTCTGCGTCGTGGCCCTGGACCGGATGGCGTGGGCGGCCGAGCGTGCGTCCGACCCGGTCGTCGCCGGGGTCCGCCAGTACCTCCGCTCGCTCGTCTACTTGCGCTCGGGCCAGTACGACATCGGGAAGCGGCTCGTCGGAGTCGGCATGGGCACCCTGGCGCAGGCCGATCCGAGCAGGGTCCGCGACGTGGCGGTGGGGCAGCTCCACCTCGGCGCGGCCATGCTGGCGGCCCGTTCCGGGAGCGGCGACGCGGCCGCCGGGCACCTCTCGGAGGCGGCACGGATCGCCGAGGTCACCGGCGAGGCCATGCGGGTGCACTGGCTGTCGTTCGGCCCGACGAATGTGGCCGTGCACCGGGTGGCGACGCTCGCCGAGCAGTACCGGTACACGGAAGCCGTGCGGGCGGCCGAGCAGTTCGAGGTCTCCGCGCAGTGGCCGGCCTCGCGGGCGGCCGCGCACTCGGCGGAGGTGGCGCGGGCGCAGCTGTGGATCGGGCGCACGGAAGCGTCATTGAGGTCGCTGCAGCGCGCGAGGGAGCTGGCGCCCCAGCAGATGCGCTACCACCCGATGGTCCGCGAGACGGTTGCCGGGCTGGTTTCGGCACGCAGGTCGGCGCCGGACACGCTTACGAACATGGCGCACTGGGTCGGCATCTGATCATCACTCTTTGAGGTCGGACTATCACTGATGAGTGATAGTCCGACCCTTTTCGGGCGGCGATGCTCTCCGTAGTGGGACGACTACGCCAAGGAGAAGCCCGATGACCCCCCTCTCGGACGTCACGAGCGGCACCGCCGCGCTCCGACCGGATCCGGGTGTCGGCATCCGTCCGGACTCCGGACCGGCGACCGCCTGCCTGCCGTACTCGGCCGAGTCGGTGGGCGTCGCGCGCCGGCTCGTCGCGACCAAGCTGCTGGAGTGGGGGCTTCCCGGCCTGGTGGACGACGCCTCCCTGATCGTCAGCGAGTTGGTCACCAACGCCGTCAAGACGGGCTGCCAGACCCGCCTGGTCGTCGCCGTCCGTCGCCCGAGCGATCGCATCGTCCGCGTCCTCGTCGGTGACGGCTCCCGCATGATGCCGGTGATGATCCAGACCAGGCCCGGTGCCACCTCCGGCCGGGGGCTCGCCATGGTCCACAAGCTCACGCGCGGCCGTTGGGGTGTCACTCCTCGCCCGTTCGGAAAGGTCGTCCACGCCGACCTTTCGGTAGCCGCGGCCCGTCGATGAACCCGTTCCACGGCGCTGAACAGGCCCGGCCGTCCGGGTGGGACGGCCGGGCCTGGAGGAGCGCGCCGGTCACGGGTGCTGGAAGAGCACCTCCGGGTTCTCTGCCGACGGGCCGTCGAGCAGGGGGCGGTCGGTGCCCTTCAGGGTCCGGTCGAAGAAGGCGCCGACGTACTCCCGGGTGAGCTGCATCCCGCGTTCCGGCGAGGTGGTCGTGCCCGGGGGGAGCGGCAGGCCGATCTCTTCGGCCAGCACGGGGACGTCCGTGAAGCTCGCGTGGTTGGTGCCCGTGACGGCCAGCCAGGGCTTGTAGCCCTCCTGGCCGGCCCAGGTCTGCCCCCAGGAGGTGTCGCCGCCGCCCACCGTGTGGTTGCTCTGCTTGCCGAGCAGGAGGAAGGAGCGGCCCTTGAGGGTGTCGGTCGGGATGGGCGGGTTGAAGGTTCCGTCCATGTTCACCCCGGCCAGGATCCGCTGGTCCTCGGCCATCGCGGTGAGCGCCGACGCGCCGCCGACGGAGTGCCCGGCCATGCCGACGCGGTCGCGGTCGATCAGGTGGGAGAGGCGCCAGGCCGGGTGGTGCCCGGTCAGCCGGTCCAGGACGAAGGACACGTCCTTCGCGCGGCTGTCGGGGAGGGAGTCCGGTGCGCCGGTGTCGCAGAGCGCGCAGCCGGGGGTGCTGCCGTCGGCGAGGGTCTCGCCGGAGTCCTCGTAGGTGTGGCCGACCAGGGCCACGACGTAGCCGTGGGCGGCGAGGTCGGTGGCCAGGCCGGTGAGGGTGGCGCGGGGGTTCTCGAAGCCCGGGGAGAGCACCACCAGCGGGTACGTGCCGCCTGCGGCCTTGGCGCCGGTGTAGGCGTGGGTCGTGGTGTCCGCGAGGTCCTGCGGCTGGACTCCGGTCCCTGGCGGGACCCGGGTCGCCACGAAGTTCTGTGCCTCGCCGAGGGTCATGTAGGGGGCGGGCCCGCCGGTGCCGGGCCGGGCGGGGTAGAACATCGACACCGTGAGCTGCCGGGGCCCGGCCGTGGGCACCCAGGGGTCGGTGCGGCTCTGGTCGGTGAGGTGCAGCACGTCCTCGCCGGCCGCGTACGGTCCGGTCGGGCGGGGCAGCTCACCGTGGAACGCGGCGGCGGGCAGGGCAGCGGCGGACGAGGGCGACGGCGAGGCCGTCGCGGCCCCGGCGACCGGGATCGGCAGGGCGAGGAGGAGGGCCGCGACGGCCGCGATACGGCGGGTTCGGTTCATGGCCCTGACCCTAGGTTCGCGCTCCGGGCCCCCGGATCAGCCCGATGGATGCTCTCTCCGGCCGCCGTCATCCATGCGATGCAGCGGCGTCATCCATCGGGATGACCGCCCTGGCGGCGCCCACCGGCGGCCGCTCCCGGGCGAGTTGCGCGGGCATGACCTTCTCACGTGCCCCCAGACCGTCGGGAGCACTGTCAGGGCTGCTCGATCAGTGCTCTGGTCACCGGAACCACCGTCAGGATGGCTTCGAGGCCCTTGTAGTCGTCCGCCTGGTGCTTGGCCGTGGCCTCTTGGTCGGCCCGGAAGGCGTCCAGCGAAATGTCCGGAGCGCTGCGTGACATGGCGGCGAATTCCGCCCGGGACACGAACTTCCGACGGCGACGCAGCGGGACCAGTTCCCCGATCCGGTGCCCGTCCCTGGTCACGGTGAAGGACTGGCCGGCCTGGACGGCGTCCATGATCTCCTCGGGCCTGCTGCGTAGGTCCCGCTGGTTGATCTCGGGTTGCACTGACATGTGTCCAGCCTAGGGACGGAACGCCGCCGGGTGCCACCGTGTGGCGCGGCGTTCGAAGGGATCCGGTCAGTTCCCGAGGGCGTCGACGGCCGGGCGTGCGGTGGTGGCGATGGTGGCGGAGCCGACGACGCGGGTGCCGTCGTAGAGGACGACGGCCTGGCCGGGGGCGATGCCGCGGACCGGGGTGTCGAGCTGTACCCGGAGTTCGCCGTCGACGACGGACGCGGACACCGGCACCTCGTCGCCGTGGGCGCGCAGCTGGGCGGTGTAGCGGCCGTCGGCGAGGGGTTCGGTGCCGCACCAGCGGGGGCGGATGGCGGTGAGCCCGGTGACGTCGAGGCCTTCGACGGGGCCGACGGTGACGGTGTTGTTCACCGGGGAGATGTCCAGCACGTAGCGGGGCTTGCCGTCGGCGGCCGGGCGGCCGATCCGCAGGCCCTTGCGCTGGCCGATGGTGAAGCCGTACGCGCCGTCGTGCTCACCGAGCTTGGTGCCGTCGGCGTCGAGGATGTCGCCGGTGGCGGTGCCGAGATGCCGGGCGAGGAAGCCCTGGGTGTCGCCGTCGGCGATGAAGCAGATGTCGTGGCTGTCGGGCTTCTTCGCCACGGCCAGGCCGCGCCGTTCGGCTTCCTCCCGGATGACGTCCTTGGTGGTGTCGCCGAGCGGGAAGAGGGAGTGTGCGAGCTGGTCCGCGTCCAGCACTCCGAGGACGTAGGACTGGTCCTTGGCGGCGTCGACGGCGCGGTGGAGTTCGCGTTCCCCGGTGGGCAGGTCGACGATGCGGGCGTAGTGGCCGGTGCAGACGGCGTCGAAGCCGAGGGCGACGGCCTTGTCCAGCAGCGCGGCGAACTTGATCTTCTCGTTGCAGCGCAGGCAGGGGTTGGGGGTGCGTCCGGCCGCGTACTCGGCGACGAAGTCGTCGATGACGTCCTCGCGGAAGCGCTCGGCGAGGTCCCAGACGTAGAAGGGGATGCCGATCACGTCGGCGGCCCGCCAGGCGTCCCGGGAGTCCTCGATGGTGCAGCAGCCGCGGGCGCCGGTCCGGAAGGACTGCGGGTTGGCGGACAGCGCCAGGTGGACGCCGGTCACTTCGTGCCCGGCTTCGACGGCCCGGGCGGCGGCGACTGCGGAGTCGACCCCGCCGGACATCGCCGCGAGCACGCGCAGTCGGCCGGTGGACGGTGTGGTCGGGGCACCCGGGAACTCAGTCATGGTGAGTACAAGCGTACGGGGCCGCCGGACATGCCCGGCCCCGTACGGGAGGAACCGCGGGGGCTACCGCCGTACCGATGCCAGACCGGCGTTGCGGGCCCGCTGGACCACCGGGCCGATGGCCTCGACGAGTGCCGTGACGTCCTCCGGCACCGAGGTGTGCCCGAGCGAGAACCGCAGCGAGGCGCGGGCCTGCAGCGGGTCGACGCCCATCGCGAGCAGCACGTGGCTGGGCTGGGGCACCCCGGCCGAGCAGGCGGAGCCGGTGGAGGCCTCGATGCCCTGGGCGTCGAGGAGCATCAGCAGGGCGTCGCCCTCGCAGCCGGGGAAGGAGAAGTGCGCGTTGGCGGCCAGCCGGCCGCCGGCCGCCGGGTCGCCGTTGAGGACCGTGTCGGGGACGGCGGCCAGGACGCCGGCCACGAGTTCGTCGCGCAGCGCGCCGAGCGTCACCGCGTGCTCCTCGCGGTGCCGGACGGCCCAGGCCGTGGCGGCCGCGAAGCCGGCGGCGCCGGGGGCGTCCAGGGTGCCGGAGCGGACGTCGCGCTCCTGTCCGCCGCCGTGCAGCAGCGGGACGGGCGCGGCGCCGCGGGAGAGCAGCAGGGCGCCGATGCCGAACGGGCCGCCGATCTTGTGCCCGGTGACGGTGAGCGCGGTGAGTCCGGATTCGGCGAAGGAGACCGGGACCTGACCGAGCGCCTGCACCGCGTCGGCGTGCATCGGGATGCCGTACTCGGCTGCCACGGCGGCGAGTTCGCGGACCGGCTGGACGGTGCCGACCTCGTTGTTGGCCCACATCACGGTGACCAGCGCGACCGAGGCCGGGTCCTGCTCGATCGCCTCGCGCAGCACCTCGGGGTGCACCCGGCCGTACGCGTCGACGGGCAGGTAGTCGACGGTGGCGCCCTCGTGCTCGGAGAGCCAGTGCACGGCGTCGAGCACCGCGTGGTGCTCGACGGGGCTGCACAGCACCCGGGTGCGGGCCGGGTCGGCGGCCCGGCGGGCCCAGTAGAGGCCCTTGACGGCGAGGTTGTCGGACTCGGTGCCGCCGCCGGTGAGCACGATCTCGCTGGGGCGGGCGCCCAGCGATTCGGCGAGCGACTCGCGGGCCTCCTCGACGACCCGGCGGGCCCGGCGGCCGGCCGCGTGCAGGGAGGAGGCGTTGCCGACCACCCCCAGGTGCGCCGTCATCGCGGCGATCGCCTCGGGCAGCATCGGCGTGGTCGCCGCATGGTCCAGGTATGGCATAACCATCCGATTGTAGAGGGCGCCCGGGTGGGGTGATCCAGGCCTACGCATCCGTACGCATCGTTCCGGCCACCTCGGGCACGGGAGCGGGTGCGGACCGTGCGGGGCGCGGGCACTGGTCTGTACCAATGCCGGACGGCGGCGTCCGGTCCCGGTTTGTACCACCGTGCCCACCAGCGGTTAGCCTGGCGGACACTTCTCAGCCGGCACCACGGGAGGCGCCATGTCGCAGTCGGTCGACCGCGCGCTGACCCTGCTCGACGCGCTCGGCGACGCCCCGCTCTCGCTGGAACAGGCCGCGAGCAGCCTCGGGGTGCACAAGTCCACCGCGCTGCGGCTGCTGCGCACCCTGGAGGAGCACGGCTTCGCCCGGCGCCAGCCCGATCTGCGCTACCGCCTCGGCGGCCGGGTGCTCTCGCTGGCGCACCGGGCGCTGGAGGACTTCGACGTCCGGCAGGTCGCCGCGCCGTTCCTGGCCGCGCTCAACGCGCGCTGCGGCTACACCGTCCGGCTCGCCGTGCTGCACGACGGCGAGGTGCTCTACCTGGACGAGGTGGCCGCGCCGTCGACGGCCGAGCCGTCCCGGATCGGGCGCCGGGCGCCGGTGGTCGGTACGGCGGTCGGCCGGGTGCTGCTGGCCGGGCTGCCCGCGGACGACGCCGACGGAACGGCCAAGGACGCCCGGGACACCCGGGACACCCGCGACACCCGGGACGCCGAGGACGCCGAACTGGCGGCGGTGCGCCGCCGGGGCTGGGCCGCGGAGTCCGCCGAGCACCGGGAGCCGGTGACCTGCGTGGCCGCGCCGGTCGCGGGCAGCGGCGGGCGGACGGTCGCGGCCTGTGCGCTGAGCGCCCCGGCGGGCGAGGTGCCCCCGGCCGAGCTGGCCCGGATGGTGCCGGAACTGCTCTGCACGGCGGAGGCGATCTCGCTCGCGTACGGCGGCTCGCCTACTCCTCGCTGGTGCGAGAACCGTTGCGGTGCCAGGCCCGCGGGGCGCGCCAGCCGTACCGCAGGGCGAGCATCCGCAGGCCGAAGGCGGTGAGCGCGGCGGCGGTGCCGGTGAGGCCGGTGAGCCGGTCCGCGCCGATCAGCAGCGCGACCAGGGCGGCGCCGACCAGGGCCGGGACGGCGTAGATCTCCCGGTCCCAGCGCAGCAGCGAGGGGATCTCCCCGGCCAGGATGTCGCGGATCACGCCGCCGCCGGCCGCGGTCACCATGCCGAGCGCGATCGCGGCGACCGCGCCGAGCCCGTAGTCGTGCGCCTTGGCGGTGCCGGTGACGCAGAACAGCCCGAGTCCGAGGGCGTCCAGGGTCTGCACGGCCCGGTTGATCCGCTCGACCTCGGGGTGCAGGAAGAACACCACCCCGGCGGCGGCGAGCGGGGTCACGAAGTAGCCGAGGTTGGTGAAGGCGGCGACCGGGGTCGCGCCGATCACCAGGTCGCGCATCACCCCGCCGCCCAGTGCGGTGACCTCCGCCAGCACGCAGATGCCGAAGATGTCCATGTTCTTGCGGACGGCGAGCAGGCCCCCGGAGAGGGCGAAGACGAAGATGCCGACGAGGTCCAGCGACTGCTGCACGTCGGTGGGAAAGATCTGCGAGGTCACCGTCCCCTTTGTACCCGATGAGCCGGGATGCCCGGTGCCGCCGGCTCCACCGACGGCGGTGTCCGTCGGTGGAGCCCGTCGGTGGAGCCGGTGCCGGTCCGTTCAGCCCTTCGCGGACCCCTCGTCCGCAGCTCCACCCTCCGGGAAGTGGCACGCCACCTGGTGCCCGGTCTTGAGCGCGACCAGCGGCGGCTCCTGGGCGGCGCAGACGTCCTGCGCCTTCCAGCAGCGGGTCCGGAAGCGGCAGCCGCTGGGCGGGTCGATCGGCGAGGGCACGTCGCCGGTGAGCAGGATCCGCTCGCGTCCGGAGCGCTGGCGCCGGCGCGGGTCGGGGACGGGCACGGCGGACATCAGCGCGTTGGTGTACGGGTGCATCGGGCTGCGGTAGAGCGAGTCCCGGTCGGCGATCTCGACGACCTTGCCGAGGTACATCACCGCGACCCGGTCCGAGACGTGCCGGACCACGGAGAGGTCGTGGGCGATGATCAGGTAGGTCAGGCCGAGTTCCCGCTGGAGGTCGTCCAGCAGGTTGACCACCTGCGCCTGGATCGAGACGTCGAGGGCGGAGACCGGCTCGTCCGCGACGATCATCTTGGGCCGCAGTGCGAGCGCCCGGGCGATGCCGATGCGCTGGCGCTGGCCGCCGGAGAACTCGTGCGGGTAGCGGTTGTAGTGCTCGGGGCTGAGGCCGCAGAGCTCCAGCAGTTCCTGGACGGCCTTCTTGGTCCCGCCTTCCGGCACCGCGTTCTGGAGCCGGAACGGCGCGCTGACGATGGTGCCGACGGTGTGCCGGGGGTTCAGCGAGGAGTACGGGTCCTGGAAGATCATCTGGATGTCGCGGCGTAGCGGCCGCATCGCCCCGACGCCCAGGTGGGTGATGTCGGTGCCTTCGAACTCGATCGTCCCGGCGGTGGGTTCGTCGAGCCGGGTGACCAGTCGACCCATGGTCGACTTGCCGCAGCCGGACTCGCCGACGACGCCGAGCGTCTCCCCCGCGTTGACGGTGAAGTCGATGCCGTCGACGGCCCGCACCGCGCCGGTCTGACGCCGCAGCAGTCCGCTGCGGATCGGGAAGTGCCGGGTCAGGCCGGTCACCTTGAGCAGCGGCTCGCGGCCGGAGGCGGGCGCGGGCGCGGCCCCGTCGGCTTCCTCGGGGCGGGGCGTTGCCGCCTGGGTGTCCGTCATCGGTTCTCTCCAGAGGGGTGGTACGGGGCCGGGCTCACAGCCGGGGCGCGATCTCTTCGGCGAAGATGCGGTGCCGCTCGTCGGCCGGCAGGTGGCAGGCCGCGAAGTGCCCGGGCGCGGCCTCGGCCAGCACCGGGATCTCTCCCGTGGAGCGCCCGCCGGTCAGGGCGGCGTACGGGCAGCGCGGGTGGAAGGCGCAGCCGCTGGGCACGTTGATCAGGCTGGGCGGGGTGCCCTTGACCGGGACGAGCCGGTCCTGGAGTTCCCGGTCCAGGCGCGGCATCGAGCCCAGCAGCCCCCAGGTGTACGGGTGTTCGGGGGAGTCGAAGAGGGTCTCGGCCGGGCCGCGCTCGACGCACTTCCCGCCGTACATGACGAGGATGTCGTCGGCCAGTTCGGCGACCACTCCCAGGTCGTGGGTGATGATGATGACGGCGGAGCCGAACTCGTCCTGGAGGTCGCGGATGAGGTCCAGGATCTGCGCCTGGACGGTGACGTCCAGGGCGGTGGTGGGCTCGTCGGCGATCAGCAGGGAGGGGTCGTTGACCAGGGCCATGGCGATCATCGCGCGCTGGCGCATGCCGCCGGAGAACTGGTGCGGGTAGTCGTCGACCCGGCGGTCGGGCTGCGGGATGCCGACCCGGTCGAGCATCTCGACGGCGCGGGTCCGGGCCTGCTTCTTGGTGGCCTGCGGGTGGTGCACCCGGTAGGCCTCGACGATCTGCGCGCCCACCGTGTAGTAGGGGTGCATCGCGGTCAGCGGGTCCTGGAAGATCATCGCCAGTTCGCGGCCGCGCAGTTGGCGCACCCGCTCGGGGCCGGCCGCGATCAGGTCCTCGCCGCCCAGGCGGATCTCGCCGCTGATCCGGGCCCGCTTGGAGCGGTGCAGGCCCATGATGCCCAGCGAGGTGACGGACTTCCCGGAGCCGGACTCGCCGACGATGCCCAGGGTGCGGCCCTTGTGCAGGTCGAAGCTGACCCCGTCGACCGAGCGGACGAGGCCGTCGTCGGTGTCGAAGTGGATCCGCAGGTCGCGCACGGAGAGGTAGGGGTCGCCGTCCGGGGCCTGGGCGGCGGCTGCCGTGGTCTTCTGGAGCTCGGTCACGAGAGCCTCACGCGGGGGTCGACGAGGGCGTACAGGAGGTCGACCACGAGGTTGCAGGCGACGATGAAGAAGGCGGCGAGCAGCGTGACGCCGAGGATCTTCGGCAGGTCGTTGTCGGCGATCGCCTGGACGGCGAACTGGCCGACGCCCTGGAGCGAGAAGACCTGTTCGGTGATCAGCGCACCGCCGAGCAGCAGGCCGAGGTCCATGCCGAAGATGGTGATGATCGGGGTGAGCGCGGCGCGCAGCCCGTGCCGGGTGACGACCTTGCGCTCGACCAGGCCCTTGGCCCGGGCGGTGCGGATGTAGTCCTCGCTCATGGTCTCCAGCATTCCGGCGCGGGTGAGCCGGGCGTAGAGCGCGGAGTAGAGGAAGGCGAGCGAGATCCAGGGGAGGATCAGGTTGCGGGCCCACATCAGCGGGTCGTCGGTGAAGTCGACGTACTGCAGGTTGTCCAGGATCGGCCACTGGTAGCTGAAGAGCGTGAGCAGCAGCGCGCCGGTGAAGAAGACCGGGAGCGAGACGCCGGCGAGGGCGACGCCCATGGCGGCCCGGTCGAAGATCGAGCGCGGCTTGAGGGCCGAGACGACGCCGGTGGCGACGCCGGAGACCAGCCAGAGTACGGCCGCGCCGACGGCCAGCGAGAGCGTGATCGGGATCCGCTTGGTGAGCTCGGGCCAGACCTCCAGGTGGTTCTTGAAGGAGTAGCCGAAGCACGGGACGTGGCAGGTGGCCGGTTCCGGGCCGAAGTTGTACTCGGCGCCGCTGACCAGGCCCTTCAGGAAGTCCCAGTACTGCGAGTACAGCGGCTGGTCCAGCCTGAGGTTCTTCTTGACCGCCTCAATGGCCTCGGGGGACGGGTTCTTCCCGATGTACTGCGCGGCCAGTTGGTCGGCCGTCTGGCCGGCGAGGCGCGGGAGCAGGAAGAAGATCGCGAAGGTGACCGCGCTGACGACCAGCAGCAGAACGACCGCCGCGAGGATCCTGCGGATGATGTAGGCAAACACAGTTGGGCGGCTCCGGCGGCCCGCCGCCGTCCGGGATCTTCCGGACGGCGGCGGGCGCCGCTGCCTTCACCTGCCTTCAGGGATGCGGAGCCAGGCTCTTTACTTGGAGGAGCCGATGTTCAGGTAGTCGTACTCACCCGAGAAGGCCGAGGTGGACACCACGTTGGTGGCGCTGTCCGGGCGGTACAGGAAGACCTTGTTGTAGGTCAGCGGGACGTAGACCGCCTGCTCCATGATCTTCTTGTCGATCTGGCCGTAGATCTTCTCGCGGGCCGACTGGTCCGTGCTGGTGATGGCGTCGTCCAGCAGCTTGTTGACCTCGGGGTCGTTCAGCTGGGCGAGGTTGCTGTTGCCGGTGTCCTTGATGGCGCGGCCGTCGGAGATCTGCTGCAGGAAGCCGTAGCCGGTCGGCCAGTCGGCGCCCCACTGCATCATCATCAGGCCGATGTTGTGGTCCTTGCCGAACTGCGGCACACCGGCGGAGCCGGAGAAGTACTTGCCCTGCGGGTACTTCTGGATCTCGACGTTGATGTTGATCTTCTTCAGCGCGGCCTGGATCGCGGTGGCCGCCTGGACCTCGGTGTCGCGCTCGGTGCGGGCGGAGATCACGGTGCTGAAGCCGTCCGGCTTGTTGCAGGCCTTCAGGGCGTCCTTGGCCTTGGCCTCGTCACCCTTGTTGTCCTTGGTCTCCCAGACGTTGAAGTCCTGGTGGCCGGCGATGTCCGGCGGGAGCACGGTGTTGGCGATCTGGCCGCGGATCGGGCCGCCCATCGTGGTCTGCGTGGAGACCTTGTCGAGGGCGAACTGGACGGCCTTGCGGCACTCGATGTTGTCGAACGGAGCCAGCTGGGAGTTGATCGCGACGTAGGTCAGCCGGCCGCCGTAGGCGCTGTCGGTGTTGGCCTTGAGCTTCGGGTTCTGCAGGATCTGGGCCTGGGTCTGCGGGTCGACACCGCCGCCGACGAGGTCGACCTGGGCGTTGCCCGCGATCAGGTCCTTGTCGATGGTGGACTGCTCCATGCCCATCTTGAGCACGATCTTGTCCGCGAGCTGCTTGCGCAGCGGGTCGGTGCTCTTGTCCCAGTTGGTGTTCGGGACCAGGGTGAGGCCCTTGCCGTCCTCGTAGGTCTCGAACTTGTAGGAGCCCGAGGAGACGATGTGCTTCACGTAGCCGGAGCCGTCGTCCTTGGCCTGCGGGACGGGGGCCGTCTGCGGGGCGCTGACCAGGTAGTCGAAGTCCGCGAAGGGGTGCTTCAGGTGGAAGACGACGGTCGTGTCGTCCGGCGTCTCGATCGACTTCAGGCCCCCCTCCTTGTCCTTGTACGGACCGGCGTACGGGGTGTCGTTGTCGACCAGCAGGTCGTGGAAGTACGTCGGGCCGTTGGAGTTCACGTCCGGCGCGAAGTTCGAGCGCTCGACGGCGTACTTGACGTCCTTCGAGGTGATCGCGGTGCCGTCGTCGTACTTCAGGCCCGCCCGCAGCTTGTACGTCCAGGTCAGGCCGTCCGCGCTGGGCTTGCCCAGGGACTCGGCGAGGTCCGGGGCCAGCTTGTTGCCCTCCGCGCCGGGGGCCGGCGTGAAGGTGGTCAGCGGGCGCGCGTACAGGCGCGAGAAGTTGTAGATGTAGGCGTAGTACGTGTTGCCCGGGTCGAAGGAGTCCGGGGCGCCCTTCATCTCGTAGGTGACCGTCCCGCCCTTCTTGTCGGAGGCGTTGACGATGCCCTTGGTGGCCGCGTCGGCTCCACCGGAGCCGCTCGCGGACGAGGAGGAGGACGAGGCGCCCTTGGTGTCGGAACAGCCGGTGACGACCAGGACGGCGGCGGCGGCCGCCGCGGTCAGGGCGACGGTACGGGACCTGCGCATGGGTGACATCAACCCCTTGAGGAGATGGAGGAGGGAGGGTTCTGACGGAGGGTCAGTTGCTCTTGGGATCGAGGGCGTCGCGCAGCCCGTCGCCGAGCAGGTTGAAGGCGAGCACGGTGATGAAGATCGCCACGCCGGGGACCACCATGTACTGGGGGTCCACCTGGTAGTACTTGATCGCGTCCTGGAGCATGCCGCCCCAGGAGGCCTGCGGGGGCTGGATGCCGACGCCCAGGAAGCTCAGTCCGGCCTCGAAGAGGATGTTGGTCGGGATCAGCAGGGTCGAGTAGACCAGGATCGGACCGACCAGGTTCGGCAGCAGCTCCCGGAACAGGATGAACGGGCCGCGGGCGCCCAGGCTGCGGGCGGCGTGGACGAACTCCCGCTCGCGCAGCGACAGCGTCTGTCCGCGCACGATCCGGCCCATGTAGGGCCAGTTGAAGAAGCCGATCACGAAGATCAGCACCAGCATGTGCAGCGGGAGGCCGTGCAGGCCGAACGCGCCGCCCTGCAGCGAGGTGGAGATCGCGATCGCGAACAGCAGCAGCGGGAAGGCGAGGAAGACGTCCATGACGCGGCTGATCAGCGTGTCCACCCAGCCGCCGTAGTAGCCGGCCATGACGCCGAGCACGGTGCCGATCGTGTTGGACAGCAGGGTCGCGGCGAAGGCGACCAGCAGCGAGACCCAGGAGCCCTCGATCACTCGCGAGAGCAGGTCGCGGCCCGTTCCCGGGTCGACGCCGAGCGGGTGGTCCAGGCTCATCCCGCCCCAGTCGCCGAACGGGATCCCGCCCAGGTCGGCGTCGAGCAGGTCCTGGTGCAGGGCGTCCGGGTCGAGCCCGAACAGCCCCTCGATCGGCTTGGCCAGCACGGCGAGCAGGATCAGCAGGATCACCACGACGCCGCCGATGACGGCGGCCTTGTCCCGCTTGAGGCGGGTCCAGGCGATCTGTCCGAGGGAGCGTCCCTCGATCGTCTTGGCCGGGCTCTCGGCGGCGGGAGCCTCCGGTTCGTTCCCGGCGGTGGTCACGGATGCGGTCATGGTCAGTTGGTCCCCTCGCCGACGGTGGCCGGCCCACGGGTGCCGGTCGCCGGCTTCGGCGGTGCGGCTGCGGACGTGCGAAAGGTGCTTAGGAGGAGCGGGTGTTCGCGGCAGTACGACGTGCACTGGGCACTGCCGTCACGCGGGATGGGCTTCGCGTGGACGAGCGGGTCGGCGTGCGCGCTCACCTTTGTGGGGTTCCAGTACGCGCGGTGCGTTGCGCAGAACTCTCTGCCATGCGAACTGGCTTACGCCAGCCCTGACAACCGACAGATGCCCAACTGTGATCTGCAAGCATGCACGTCTCCGGTCTTCGGCATATACCTCTTCACACGGCTGTAACAGGCATGTCAAGATGACCGGGCACCCTATCCGGAAATTCGTCCGGAAAGCATCGAAGCCGACCTGACCAGGGGTCAAGTCGGCTTCATGGAAGCGGTTTGGGCCGAACACGCGTTTCGGAATCAGCGCCCGGGGTAGCCGGGCCACGGCCGCTGGGGCTGCTGCTGCTGCCAGCCCTGCGCGGGCGGCTGCGTGCCGTAGGCCCACCCCGGGGTCGGCTGCCCGGGCATCGACTGCGCCGGGTACGCGGGCGGCGGCACCGGCGGGTACGGGCCGGTCGGCGGCCGGCCGGACTCCCGGTCGAAGAACGGCCGCGAGTTGGCGCGCATCCACAGCGCCACCGGGTCGTACTCGTCCGACATCGCCACCGTGGACACCGCGAGCCCCTCCGGGGCCACCCCGATCGCCCGCTGCATCAGCGCGCGCACCGCCTCCACCGCCGGCGGCGAACTCTCGTACAGGTCCAGGCCGATCGCCAGGTACGGCTCCCCCACCGCCGGCTGCACCCAGGCCCGGCGCAGCGCCCGGACGGCCCGCACCTCACCGGCCTGGCGCTCCAGCAGCGCGAAGAACTGCTGGGCGTCGACCTGCGGCTCGCTCAGCTTCAACGGCCCGGCCGGCAGCCGGTCCAGCCCCGCGGCGATCCGCCGCAGGTCAGCCCAGGGCACGCCGACGCCGCCGCCGGGCGCGTGCGGGTTCAGCCACAGGCCCCAGCGGGTGCGGTACAGCGAGGCGGCGATCTCCCGGCCGGAGATGACCTCGTGCGCCCGCCCCCAGCCGGAGGCGGCCAGTTGCTCGGGCGAGGTGACGGCCGGCGCGTAGCCGTGGCCGCTGATCTCCATGTTCCCGTACTGCGCGTCCGCACTGCCCGGTGTGCCGTGCCAGAGCAGCATCCAGACCCGGCCGTCCGCCAGCGCGTGCAGCAGCCGCTCGTACGCGTCGTAGCGCTCCGGCGCGACCTCGCGCAGGGCGTGCTCCAACGCGCCCGGATCCGCTCCCGGGTGCCCGGCCGGTGCCTGGCCCCAGGGCCCCGGCACACCGCCCGCTCCCGTTCCCGCACTCATGCGCCCACCTCGCCGCGCCTCTTTCCTCGAACCCGCCGGCCCGTCGGCCGTCTGCACGCACCCTATGGCGCGGCACCGGCCACCGCCACGGCGACGTGCCTACGAACAGACCCCGCTCACACCCGTGAGTAGAAGGGCATGACCCGGGTGAGCAGCCACTCGACCACCGGGTCGTCGGCGAGGTCGAGCAGTACGAGGTGGACGCCTCCGGGCAGCGGCGCGGTTCCCAGTGCTCGGCCGAGCGCGTCGTTCACCGCCGCCGGGTCCGCCGGAGCCGCCGGGTCCAGTTGGACGCCCACGAACATCACGGTCGGCTCGCCCTCGATGCTGGCCAGTGCCCTGCGGGCGGTCAGCACCCCGGGAAGGGCCGACAGTTCGGCCCGGCAGGCGGCCAGGAAGTGCTCCGGGTCCTCGCCCGGCACCGGCTCGCGCAGCGCCACCCGGCCGCCGGTCGGCGCCGCCGGGTCCTCCGGGGCCTCCCACCGGTCGTCCCTCGGGCCGCGGAGCAGTTCGGCCACGCCCTGCGGCGGCACCGGGATGCCCACCGCCGCCTCGGGGTTCACCGCGATCCCCACGCCCAGCGGCAGCCCGCGGGCGAACTCGCGGACCGGCGCGATCGCGAACGCCATCCCCGGCGCCTGCTGGAGGAACACGTCCTGCGAGGAGAACACCGGCACGTACGGGTCGCCGGCCAGCTCGATGACCGGCAGGTCCAGCGACTGCCCCTGCGGGTCGCCCCCGGCCGGCAGCGGCACCCACACCTGACTGCGGGCCAGCACCTCGATCACCCGCGGCGTCGCCCCCGGGTCGCCCAGGGCCGCGGTCAGTACCTGCTCCAGCTCGTTGGCGGGCCACGACCCGCCCGCCGGCGCCTGCTCCGGACCGCCCCACCCCTGCTGCTGCTCCACCGGGTACCCCATGCGCCGCCGATTCCGCCCTCTGCCGGTCGGCCGCCCTCTGCTGCGCCGACGCGGAGCAGTCTAGGGCCGTGGACGGTCGGGCCGGGGGCCCGCGTCCGGTACCGGACGGTGTGACCGGGTCCCCTCTCCCCTCCTCGCGCGGGACGTGCCATGATGTGCGCGTCCGACGGCATGCGCCGCGGGCCCCACAACTCCATACCGGCCGCTCGAACCCGCGCGGGAGAGCCCGGAGTACCGCAGGTCGGTACAGCCGGCGCCGAAGGAGCAAGTCCTCCCCGGAATCTCTCAGGCACCCCTACCGCACGGGTTAGGCACATCTGGAAAGCGGCGCGCGGCCCGGTCGCGCGCCCACCCACGGTGCAAGCCGCCATGCTGTCCCCGATGCTGGAAACAGCTGTGGGCCGGCGGGCGGTGAAGCTCTCAGGTTCGACGACAGATGGGGAGACCCACGCCGCCGCATGCCCGCGCGCAGGGGTCGGTCCCCGAGCGGGTCCGGTCCGGTGCGCGCACCCCTGAGTGCCCCGACCGAGGAGTTCCTGGCCATGTCGTCCCTCCGCCTGACCGCGCTCGACGCGCTGCACCGCGCCCTCGGCGCGACCATGACCGACTTCGCCGGCTGGGACATGCCGCTGCGGTACGGCAGCGAGCGCGAGGAGCACCTCGCCGTCCGTACCAAGGCCGGCCTGTTCGACCTCTCCCACATGGGCGAGATCACCGTCACCGGCCCGCAGGCCGGCGAGATGCTGGACCACGCGCTGGTCGGCTTCGTCTCCGCGCTCGGTGTGCTGCGCGCCCGCTACACCATGATCTGCGCCGAGGACGGCGGCATCCTGGACGACCTGATCGTCTACCGCCTGCGCGAGGACGCCTTCCTGGTCGTCGCCAACGCCTCCAACGCCCAGCTGGTCCTCGACGAGCTGATCGCCCGCGCCAAGGGCTTCGACGCCGTCGTCACCGACGACCGCGACACCTACGCGCTGATCGCCGTCCAGGGCCCCGAGTCCACCGCGATCCTGGCCGACACCACCGACGCCGACCTGCCCGGCCTGAAGTACTACGCGATCCTCCCGGCCCGGGTGGCCGACCGCGAGGTGCTGCTCGCCCGCACCGGCTACACCGGCGAGGACGGCTTCGAGATCTTCTGCGCCCCGGCCGACGCCGAGCCGGTCTGGCAGGCGCTGACCGCCGCCGGCGAGGGCCGCGGCCTGATCCCGTGCGGTCTGTCCTGCCGTGACACGCTGCGCCTGGAGGCGGGCATGCCGCTGTACGGGCACGAGCTGTCCACCGACCTCACCCCGTTCGACGCGGGCCTGGGCCGGGTCGTCCACTTCGACAAGACCACCAACGAGGGCGCCTTCGTCGGCCGCAAGGCGCTGGAGCAGGCCTCGGCCGCTGCCGAGGCCAACCCGCCGCGGGTGCTGGTCGGCCTGGTCTCGGAGGGCAAGCGCGTCCCGCGCGCCGAGTACACCGTGGTCTCCGCCGACGGCGCCCCGATCGGCCGGATCACCTCGGGCGCGCCCTCCCCGACGCTGGGCCGGCCGATCGCGATGGCCTACGTCGACGCGGCCCACGCCGCCCCCGGCACCACCGTCGCGGTGGACGTGCGCGGCAAGCACGAGCCGGTCCGGGTCGTGGCGCTGCCGTTCTACAAGCGCGCCCGCTGAGCCTGCCCGGGGCCCCGGTTTTCCCATCCACGCACGTCGCGGCCGTCCGCGCCGCGGCCCGCTTCGTCGTACCCGCTTCCCATCCTGGAGAATGACGCCATGAGCAACCCCCAGCACCTTCAGTACACCGAGGAGCACGAGTGGCTGACCGCCGCCGTGGACGGTGTCTCCACGATCGGCATCACCCAGCACGCCGCGGACGCGCTCGGTGACATCGTCTACGTGCAGCTGCCCGAGGTCGGCGAGACCGTGACCGCCGGCGAGACCTGCGGCGAGCTGGAGTCCACCAAGTCGGTCAGCGACCTGTACTCGCCGGTGACCGGTGAGATCACCGAGGTCAACCAGGACGTCCTGGACGACAACGGCCTGGTCAACAGCGCCCCCTTCGAGGGCGGCTGGCTGTTCAAGGTGAAGGTCGAGTCCGCCGGCAAGCTGCTCAGCGCCGACGAGTACAACGCCTTCATCAAGGCCTGACCCGTTCGTGACCGGGCGGGCCGCGGCACCGCGGCCCGCCCCCGCTCGGCCCGGCCCCTCCCCTCCTCTTTCCCTCCTCCTCCCGGGAAGACCCCACCATGACGGTTCTGAACCAGTCCCTGCACGCCCTCGACCCGGAGATCGCCGCTGCGGTCGACGCCGAGCTGCACCGCCAGCAGACCACCCTGGAGATGATCGCCTCCGAGAACTTCGCCCCGGTGGCGGTCATGGAGGCCCAGGGCTCGGTACTCACCAACAAGTACGCCGAGGGCTACCCCGGCCGCCGCTACTACGGCGGCTGCGAGCACGTCGACGTGGTCGAGCAGATCGCGATCGACCGGATCAAGGCCCTGTTCGGCGCCGAGCACGCCAACGTCCAGCCGCACTCCGGCGCGCAGGCCAACGCCGCCGCGATGTTCGCGCTGATCCAGCCGGGCGACACCATCCTGGGCCTGAGCCTGGCCCACGGCGGCCACCTGACCCACGGCATGAAGATCAACTTCTCCGGCAAGCTCTACAACGTGGCCGCGTACCACGTGGACGAGAAGACCGGCCAGGTCGACATGGCCGAGGTCGAGCGCCTCGCCAAGGAGCACCAGCCGAAGCTGATCATCGCCGGCTGGTCCGCCTACCCGCGCCAGCTGGACTTCGCCGCGTTCCGCCGGATCGCCGACGAGGTCGGCGCGCTGCTCATGGTGGACATGGCGCACTTCGCCGGCCTGGTGGCCGCCGGGCTGCACCCGAACCCGGTGCCCTACGCGGACGTGGTCACCACCACGACCCACAAGACCCTGGGCGGCCCGCGCGGCGGCGTCATCCTGTCCAAGGCCGAGTACGCCAAGAAGATCAACTCCGCGGTCTTCCCCGGCCAGCAGGGCGGCCCGCTGGAGCACGTGATCGCCGGCAAGGCGGTCGCCTTCAAGGTCGCCGCCACGGAGGAGTTCAAGGAGCGCCAGCAGCGCACCCTCGACGGCGCGCGGATCCTCGCCGAGCGCCTGCTGCGGGCCGACGTCGCCGAGGCCGGCGCGTCCGTGCTCTCCGGTGGCACCGACGTCCACCTGGTCCTGGTCGACCTGCGCAACAGCCGGCTCGATGGCCAGCAGGCCGAGGACCGGCTGCACGAGGTCGGCATCACCGTCAACCGCAACGCGGTCCCGAACGACCCGCGCCCGCCGATGGTCACCTCCGGCCTGCGCATCGGCACCCCGGCCCTGGCCACCCGCGGCTTCCGGGCCGAGGACTTCCGCGAGGTCGCCGACATCATCGCCGAGGCGCTCAAGCCCGCCTTCGACGAGACCGTCGCCGCCGCGCTGAAGGCCCGCGTCACCGCCCTCGCCGACAAGTACCCGCTGTACCCGAACCTGGCCGGCCAGGAGTAGTCCCGTCCGGCCGGGCCCGCGGGCCCCGCCGGCAGGTGTCCCGCCACACCCCCCCCGCGCCCCGCGGGCCCCCGGGCCCCG